>JAZKTI010000307.1:0-2550 GCA_036625635.1 Haloarculaceae archaeon | reverse complement strand
CGAGCTGGTTGCGGAGGGAACGGATGCAACAGCAGAGAGCGGGCCGAGGGCTTTCTGGCAGTATGCGGTTGCGGTCACGTCACCCTTCGAGAGGGGGGAGCCCAGCTATCTGCCCGGTCGCGGTCTCGACAATGACGGATCGTGTGAGGGCGGTACCGGAAAGCGACTACCCATTCACGCTCGACTCCTCACATCTCCCCCAGGATTATATTTCTCCGTAGCCCCGACCCACGGGGCATGGAACTCGTCGCCGAGGACATCGACATCGGGACCCACACCCCGACGGTCCTCCTCAACGGGCGCGACGCCAGCGAACTCGGCGCACACCCGCTCGACCGCGTCCAGATCCGCGCGGACGGCCTCGCGGAGGTCGGCATCGTCGAGGTTACCGACGAACTCGTCGACCCCGGGACGATGGCCGTCACGCGGCCGCTCGGTCACGTCGTCGGCCCCGTCGAGGTGACCCTCGCGCCCAAACCCGAGGCCGTCGGTGCGATCCGGAAGAAACTCGACGGCATCGAACTCGAACACCACGAGATCGACCAGATCGTCCACGACGTCAACGACGACCGCCTCGACGACGTCGAGCTGGCCTCCTTCGTTGCGGCGATGTACACGGAGGGGCTCTCCCGCGAGGAGACCAGATGTCTCACGACCTCGATGGTCGACGTCGGCCAGCGGCTCACCTGGGACCGGGACATCGTCGCGGACAAGCACTCCATCGGCGGCGTCGCGGGCAACCGGACCACCCCCATCGTCGTTCCTATCGTCGCCGCGGCCGGCCTCCCGATACCGAAGACCTCCTCCCGTGCGGTCACGTCTGCGGCGGGAACCGCCGACACGATGGAGGTGTTCTGTGAGGTCGAGTTCGACCTGGAGGAGATCCAGGAGATCGTCTCGCGGACGAACGGGTGCATGGTCTGGGGCGGTGCCGTGGACCTCTCGCCGGTGGACGACAAGATCATTCGGGCGGAGACGCCGCTCTCGCTGGATCCGGAGAGCCAGCTCATCGCGTCAGTCCTCTCGAAGAAGCAGGCCGCCGGCTCGACCCACGTCGTCATCGACGTGCCCTACGGCGAGGGCGCGAAGATCGACAGTCTACCCGAGGCCCGCGAACTGGCCGAGGACTTCCGCATGGTCGGTGAGAGCCTCGGGCTCCGGGTCGAGAGTGCGATCACGAGGGGTATCGAACCAATCGGCAACGGCGTCGGGCCGGTCCTCGAGGCCCGAGACGTCCTCGCCGTGCTCGACGGCGCGGGTCCGTCGACGCTTCGCTCGAAGTCGGTCCGGCTGGCACAGCTTCTCTTCGACCGGTGTGGCGTCGATGCCGACGCCGAGACGATCCTCGCCTCCGGTCGGGCCCGCGAGCGCTTCGACGAGATCGTCGCCGCCCAGGGCGGCGACCCCGAGGTCGTCCGGTCGGATATCGCACCCGGCGATCACTCGGACGCACTCCGGGCCGACCGTGGCGGTGTCGTCACCCACGTCGACAACCGCCAGATCAACGAACTCGCCCGGCGGGCGGGGGCTCCAAAAGACGCGGCCGCGGGCGTTGAGATCGCCGCCGGGGTAGGGACCGAGGTCGCGCCGGGCGATCGCCTGCTCACGATCTACGCGGAGCGGGAATCGAAGCTCGCGGCGGCCTCGGCGTACGCCGACGGCCAGGAGCCCGTCCGCGTCCGGCCACGCGAGGAGACCCTGGTGGAGCGGTTGTAGCCGGCCGGCTCGTCGGGTGGACCGGCGCGCGCTGCTCCCACCGCCTGACGACCCGATGAGCCGGCCCGATCCGAGCCGCGACGACCCGCACCGACCCAACCCGACTGCCGTCGGGCCGGCCGCGAGCTTTTCGGACCGGCGGGGCCCGAAGGAATTTTACACCCCAGTCCTGTAGATTCTATTGATAGATGTCCCGGAGCCCGTCTCTCCCCGACCGGCCACGCCTCGAACTCGACCCCGAGATGTCGGCTGCGGACCGTCTCGTGGCGCTCCGCAACCACTTCGGCGACCTCTCCGAGGTCAACGAGGAACTCGAGGAGCGGCTCGACACCGCCCGGGCCCGACAGGCGGAACTGACCGAGGAGGTCGACCGGCTCGAGCGCGAGAACGAGACGCTCAAGAACTCCTCGCTGTACGTCGCCACCGCCGAGGAACTCACAGACGATGGCGTCATCGTCAAGCAACACGGCAACAACCAGGAGGTCCTGACGCAGGTCTCCTCGAGCCTCCACGAGGACCTCGAATCGGGCGACCGCGTGGCGATCAACGACTCCTTCAGCGTCCAGATGATTCTCGACGCCGAGACGGACGCGCGCGCTCAGGCGATGGAGGTCGACGAGAGTCCGGAGGTCGACTACGACGACATCGGCGGCCTGGCCGACCAGATTCGCGAGGTCCGCGAGGCCGTCGAACGCCCCCTCACGGAGGCCGACCGCTTCCGCGAGGTCGGTATCCAGCCACCCAGCGGCGTCCTCCTCCACGGCCCGCCCGGGACGGGAAAAACGATGCTCGCGAAGGCCGTCGCCAACGAGACCGACGCCACCTTCATCAAGA
>JAZKTI010000306.1:0-2559 GCA_036625635.1 Haloarculaceae archaeon | reverse complement strand
CCTAACCGTGGGGGGGGGGCCGGGGGGCCCCTATGCGGGGGGGGGGCGGCCACACGTCGGTGACGGCAGGCTCACCCGGCGGGGCGGGGGCCTGTCAGAGGGCGTCGTCACGCCGCCCGTAGATCGTCCCAGGGTCGTCCGTCCGATCGTTGATCTCGTGCTCGAGCCACTCCATCCGCTCCGGCATGCCACCCCCAGCGTAGCGGTACGCCCTGAGCCAGTTCCACCGTCGCATGCCGGCATCGATCCGCGATTCCAATCGGTCGAGGCGCCCGACCATATCGTCGACCGACGTCGACAGCTCGAGATACTCGTCAAGGTAGGCGCGGCCGTCAGCGGTGTGATCACGAATGAGCTGAAACGGTGGCGTCGTCGGGTCGTCGGCGATGGCGTCGACGTCACCGGGTTCCCAGTAAGTGAAGTCCACGCTGTCGTCCTTCCAGGCCGCGAGGATGGCGAGGTGGAGCCGCGCCTCCTCGTCGCCGGCGTTCGCCTGCGATTCGAGCTGTGCTTCGGTCCGATCGAGGAGGTCCCACTCGTACTTCTGGGCCTCGAAGACCATGTCGAAGACCGCGACGCTCCGGTTGAATGCTCGGGCAAGCTGCTCGGGGTTCGCTCCAGCCAGCTCCGTGTGATTCGAGGGGTACTGCATCGGCCCGACCCCCGTGCCCCCGCTGGACCCGACCAGTCCCCAGTGACGATGACTCCGGTTCGCCTTCTCGCCGATGCCGACCTTCCCCTGGACCTGCCGCTGGATTTCCGCCCCCGCCACCTCCGCCCGGACATCCCGAAGGACCTGGTTCTCCACGCCCTCGCCGCCGACGTGGTCGCTGAACCCGACGGTGTAGAAGACCCGGACCCACTCTGTCCCCGGGTTACCGGTCTGCCCGAGACTCACGAAGAGGTCCTGCTGGCCCTCGAAGAGCAGCCCGTGGACGTAATCCTCGAACCTCTCGCCGCCGGCGTCGGCGACCCTGCTCGGGGCGAACGCGCTGCCTGCCTGGGTCGTCTCGTCGACGGGGAGGTTCCAGATGAGGTCTGACCGGTACGCTCTGGGCCGGACAACGCCCTGGCTCCCCGCCCGGGTCCGGCCGCCGACGATCCGCGATCCGACCGCCTGTTCGACCAGCCGCATCGCCGGCAACGTGCCCGGCACCGGTTCCGTGTCCATCGCGCTCTCGAAGCCCAACCCCCTGGACGCCCACCGCTCGCGTTCGCCCGACTCGTATCTCGCGTGCCCGCTTTCGGCCTCGGACGTGGCCTCGGCTTGGCGTTGCATCGTCGTGGCGCCGGCCCGCTGCTGGACGACGTGGGTGAGTTCGTGGGCGAGCAGGCCGCTCGGTTCCGCCGGCCGGTACCTGTCGCGGGCGAAGACGACGTCCTCGCCGACCGTGACCGCCGCCGCATCGAGCGTCCGGGCGACCGCGTTCGGGCCGGGGCCGGTGTGGACGCGGACAGACGAGAAGTCGGTCCCGAACGCTCGCTCGAAGAACGAGCGGGTCTCGGCGTGGAGCGGCTCACCACCCCCGAGGGACTCGCGGACGGACCGACCGGTGTCCGGCATCGGGGAACCGGCGTCTCCGCGGACGGACCGCTGGACGGAGATGCTCGTCGGCTGGTCACCGTTCGCAGCCACGGCGGTCTCCCGACGGACCCGGTCCGCGACCCGCGCTGCCTCCCGTTCTGTCGGGTCGCCTGGCTCGCTCACGTGTACCCCGGTCTCACCGTCGGCCTGGGCCAGGTGCTCGCCAAACACCTGGTTCCCGACGGCACGCTGGAGGCGCGCAATGGTCCCGGGTTTGCCGCCCTTCCCCGCGCCTTTCGACTCGCTCTGTGCCTCGCGGGCGCGGGCAGAATCGGCCGTCGACTTCGAATTCGATCGTCTCATCGCTCCCTGCGCGAGCCCCTGGGGGGGGGTCTCTCGACCTTCCCTCTCGCCACCCTAGTATAAAACCTTGCCTCGCGACGCTGTGGACCTCCCGCTCGCCTGGACCCATCCCTGCGGACGGCCTTGGTCGCTGCCCCCGTGGGACCGACGTCGCCCACCGGGGCCCGGGCAGGCGCTCACTCGGTGTGCCGCTCTTCGCTGGCAGCTTCCCGGGCGGGTCCCTCCTGGAGCGACGCCGCGCGCTTCCGGTGTGCCCCCGCAGCACGTTCGAAACCGCCGTATCCGAGATATCGACGCTCTCCGCCAGGTCCACTCGGGTGCTCCCCATTCGCCGTTGCCTTCGGCGGACGAGGGCCGGACCCGTTCCGGAGCGACCGGCGAACCTCGGCAGAGGCGCTGCGGGGCCGGACCGTTGCACGTTCACCCCCACGCTTCTTGCGGCGGGTGGTCGTGTCGCCCCCATTGACCTGGCCTCGCACCGGTCGAATCGCCCGATCGGATGGCCCTCAACGTGTGAGAGCGCTCACCCCCGACGCCGAGGAGGCCGTGCTATTCGTCCACGACATCCTCACGAACGCCCGGGCGCTGTTCGACACGCCCGCCGTCGGCGACGACTCCGACTCCTGGCTCCACGGGGCGGCCGAGCGGCGCGTGGTTCGAGCGAAGCGAGA
>JAZKTI010000305.1:0-2563 GCA_036625635.1 Haloarculaceae archaeon | reverse complement strand
GGAGCGGAAACCTGCGACCAAAATCGGGAGCGGAAACCAGGAGCAAATAAACTGGCCAAATCCCGTCGCCAGCGGCGGCCTCAGTCGACCTGCCGGAGCCACGTTTCGGCACGGCTGGACGATATCCCGGCGATAGCCGCCAGTTCCGCTGCGTCGTACCTCGCGAGGTCCGCGCGAGTCTCGACGCCAGCCTCGTGGAGGCGCTCGGCGTAGGTCGGGCCGATGCCGTCGACAGTCTCGACGGACTCGTCGCTGGCCCGTGTGCCCAGGCCCAACTCGGCGGGGAGGTCCGAGGGCGTTCCTGCCGCACTGCCCTGGACGGCTGCCGACGCGGTCCTCGAGACAGTCTGGACGGTCGCAGCGGCCTCGATCACATCCTCCTCCAGGGGGCCCGGCCTCTCGGATGGCGAATCGGCCGCCGTCTCGGCTGCGGTTTCGACCGCCGTCTCGGCTGCGGTTTCGGCCGCCGTCTCGGCCGCGGTTTCGGCCGCCGTCTCGGCCGGTGCCACGTCACCGCTCGACGCCGTGTCGGCGCCGGCCTCCTCCGCGGTCCCACCGCCGTCCTCCCCCCTCGCAGCCTGATCGCCGTCTTCCTCGCTCACAGATTCCCCGCCCTCGCCCGCGCCCTCGGACGAAGCCTCGCGAACGGTCACGTCAGGGGGCGTGTCGCGTTGACTCCGTGCCCCGAACCAGTCCGCAACGTCCGGCCAGAGTGAGTCGTGGGCCTTCGAGGAGACGGAGATGCCGATGTGGCCGGCGGGGAACTCGATCAGGCGGTCGTCGGCCGAGGAGATTTCCTCGTGGAGAGGTTTCGAGGACTCCGAGGGGACGATGTGGTCGTACTGCCCGACGATCTGGAGGACTGGCACCTCGACGTCCGCGAGGTCGACGCGCTCGCCGCCCAGGTAGAACTCGCCGTCCATCAGGCGGTTCCGCTTGTAGACGTCGGCGACGAACTCCCGGAACGTCTCGCCGGCGACGTCGACGCCGTCCCAGATCCACCGCTCCATCCGCGCGAAGTTCTCGACGAAGTCGTCGTCGGAGAGGTTCTCGTAGAGACGGACGTACTTCGTGACGTACTGGTCGACCGGGTCCATCAGGGAGAACTCCCAGGCCAGCAACTCCGCCGGCACGTTCCCGAGTGTCTCGACGGTCAACTCCGGATCGAAGTGGGTGGCCCACCGCTCGAGAATCCCGCCGGTCTCGTCGAAGGCCAGCGGCGTCGCCATCAGGCCCAGCGTGCGGACCTTGCTGTCGTCGAGTGCGGTGTACATGACGGTCATGGTGCCGCCCATGCAGTAGCCCACGAGGTGGAGGTCCGAGACACCTGCGTCGTCGCAGACGGCGTCCACGCAGTTGTCCAGGTACCGGCAGACGTAGTCCTCGAGGGTCAGTGACCTGTCGAGGACCGAGGGCTCTCCCCAGTCGATCAGGTACACCTCGTAGCCCGCATCGACGAGGTGGCGAATCACGCTCCGGTCGGGCTGGAGGTCGAGGATGTACGGCCGGTTGACCAGCGCGTAGACGAACAGGATCGGCGTCTCGTGGACGACCGCCTCGGGCTCGTACTTCCGGACCTCGAGTGTGTTCTCCTCGTAGACGACCTCGCTGGGTGTGTGGCCGACCTCGGCGGTCATCATCCGGAGGACCTGGTCCATACCGGCGTCGGTTTTCTCGACGAACTCGGCCGCTGCCTGCCAGGCGATGCGCTGCCCGTCGATCCCGGCAGTGGCCCAGCGGTCGGTGAAGCCGTGGTCCGTCATGGTGATTGCCTCGCGTTCGTCGGCCTGCGATCGCACGAACGCCACCCGCCGCCAATTGCCGATATCGCCGGCGGGCCGCGCACGGTCATGCTCGTACCTTCGAGACCAGGCCAATAGAAGTGTGGGATCGGTTTGGTTCGACGGGACCGCGGACTTACCGGCGATTCGGGACTCGCAGTCGAAATGGGTGTCGGTGGATCGGTGTGTTGGGGGGTCGATCTGGGGTCTGTTCGGCGTCGATCCAGTGCTCGCTCGCGAGATCTGTTCTGGGTGCTGCTGTCGCGACCGGCAAGACATCGTTCACCTGGCTCTCGAATGAAAATTCGACCGCCACCGCAACCAGCCCGAAAGTCTTCGGCCCGCTTTGATAGGGAGCCTCGACCGCCACCGCAACCAGCCCGAAAGCCCTCGGCCCGCTCGTGCGCTCTGAGGGGGATATCCTCACTCGCTTCGCTCGCTCGTATAGTGGCCCCCTCAGAGACACACGACCGGGCCTCGCCCTTTCATTCCGCCAGGAAGCCGGATTCCGAGCACGACTGGGTTTCCGGAATCTACCCAGCTACTTGCAAATTTTCACCCCTGGCGGAATGAAAGGGCGAACCTCGCTCGCGTGCGGTCAGCGGGCCCTATCCGAGCGAGCGCCAGCGAGCGAGGATATCCCGCTGAGCGTGCGCGAGCGAGGAGAGGGCTCTCTGGTTGTCTGCGGTTGCGGCAGCAGTTCCGTACGAGAGCGAGCAGTGGGCTCTCTGGCTGGCCGCAGTCCGCACAGCAACAAAAACACTCCACGCGGATACCGACGA
>JAZKTI010000304.1:0-2567 GCA_036625635.1 Haloarculaceae archaeon | reverse complement strand
CGGTGGCGACGATGGCGTGTTCGAAGGAGACGGTCTCGGCACCCTGGCCATCGCCCGCGTGGACGATCCGGGCCTCCTCGGCGGAATCGAAGACCGCCCGACCCTCGACGACGGACGCGCCGGCCCCATCGAGGAGGTGGGCGACGCCTTTCGTGAGGCGGCGCACGATCCCGTCCTTCCAGGACATCATGCCGGCCAGGTCCACCGCGGGGTCGGCGTAAATGCCCATTCGCTCGGCGGCCCCGGCCCGGTGGGCGACGTCGCTGGCGCTTATGAGGGCCTTCGAGGGCACACACCCGTGATTGAGGCAGGTGCCCCCCAGTGTGGATGCCTTCTCGACCAGCGTGACGTCCAGCCCGAGCTGGCCGGCGCGGATCCCGGCGACGTACCCACCCGGGCCACCGCCGATGACGAGCACGTCCGTTCCCGTCGTAACGTCTCCTACGACCATACCGAGCGTGCACACGGCGGGGACTTGAGTGTTGGTTCCCGGTGTGCGAGCACGGGGCGTCGGGACGCGGCCTCACTCCTCCAGCAACAGCATCGAGGGGTTCGCGAGGTAGTCCATCAGGGTGTTCGTGAACTGCGCGGCCTCGGCCCCGTCGATAACGCGGTGGTCGATGGACAGCGACAGCGGCAGCACCGGCCGGGCGAGGACCTCGCCGTCAACCACCCAGGGCCGCTCTTCGATGGCGCCCAGGCCGAGGATCGCGGTCTCGGGATAGTTGATGATCGGCGTGGCGTACTCGCCGCCGATGGCCCCGAAGTTGGTGATGGAGAACGTCCCGCCCTGCATCTCCTCCAGGGCGATGGAGCGCTCGCGGGCCTTCCGGGTCAGCTCGTTCACCTCGCTCGCCAGCTGGAGAATGCCCTTCCGGTCGACGTGCTTCACGACGGGCACCATCAGGCCCGCGTCGGTGGCGGTCGCGACCCCGATGTTGTACTCGCCCTTGATCCGGATCTCCTCGGCCTCCTCGTCGAGTTCGCTGGTGAGGATGGGGTACTCCCGGAGGCCCGCGACGACCGCCTTCAGGACGAAGGGGATGTAGGTGAGCTTCACGCCGCGCTCGGCGGCGCGTTCCGTCATCGCCGCGCGGGCCTCGACGAGCGCGCTCACGTCGACGCTGTCGTGGTGGCTGACGTGAGGCGCGGTGTACTTCGACTCCTCCATCTTCTCACCGATGGTCCGCCTGACGCCCCGGTAGGGCTCGACGGTCCCCGCTTCGGGGGGTGCTCCCCCGGCAGCGGTTGGCGGTTCACCGACAGTCTCCGTGACGCTGGCCTCGCCAGCTCCCCCGGTCTCACGAGCCTCGGCGAAGCTGCGGACCGCTTCCGGGGTGACGTATGCCTCGCCGTCACGTTCCTCCTCGCCAGGGACGGCGTCGATGTCGACCCCGAGGTCGTCAGCGAGAGCCCGCGTGGCCGGGACCGCCAGCGTCCGGTCACGGTCGGCCGGTTCGACGGCGGCAACGGAGCCACCCACCGGGGCCGCCGTTTCGGCCGCAGCGGTCCCTCCGGCGCCCCCACCCGATGGGGCCTCCTGCGCGGGCGTCTCGGACGAGTCGGCTCCCGACGCTCCCGGGGCACCTTCTGACGTTTCCCCCCCGACCGCGGCCGCCTGCCGGAGGTCACCCTCGGTCACGCGACCGCCCGCTCCGGAGCCCTCGACGGCAGCGAGAGCGACCCCGAGTTCGCGAGCGAGCCGACGCACGCGTGGCGGGGCGAACACCCGCCCGGAGGGTACCTCGGGTTCTTCGCCGTCGGTCGGCGTCTCGGTGGCTATCGAGGGGGCCTGACTCCCCGCACTCCCGGTTTCCGCCGATGGTGTCTCGGCCGGTTCGCCCCCGGCAGTCGGTTCGGGCTCGGCCTCGGCGGATTCCGCCTCCGTCTCGACGTCGGCTCCGACGTCGGTCTCGGCGGTCGCCTCTCCCTCGCCGGTGTCGATCGTGATGAGTGTCTCGCCGACGAGGACGACCTCGCCGACCTCGGCGTGGCGCTCCGCGACGGTCCCGGCGACCGGAATGGGGACGTCGACGACGGCCTTGTCGGTCTCGACCTCGGCGACGACCTCGTCCTCCTCGACCGTGTCGCCGACCTCGACGTGCCAGGCGACGACCTCGCCCTCCGCAACCCCCTCGCCGACGTCTGGAAGGTCGAACTCGAACATCAGAACTCGACGGTCTCCCTGATGCCGTCGGCGATCCGTTCGGCCTCGGGCAGGTAGTAGTCCTCGAGCGCGTACAGCGGGAAGGGGACGTCGAAGCCGGTGACGCGCTTGATCGGGGCCTCCTGGTAGCGGAGGACGTCCTCCTGGAGTGTCGCGATGATCTCGCCGGCGAGCCCGCCAGTCTTCGGGGCTTCGTGGACCACGACGGCCCGGCCGGTCTTCCTGAAGGAGTCCTGGATGCGCTCCTCGTCCAGCGGGGAGAGCGTCCGCAGGTCGACCACTTCGGCGTCGATCCCCTCCTCGGCGAGGTTCTCGGCGGCCTCGATGGTCGGCCGGGTCATCGCCCCCCAGGTGAACACCGAGACGTCGCTGCCCTCTCGGCGAACCGCGGCCTCGCCGA
>JAZKTI010000303.1:0-2569 GCA_036625635.1 Haloarculaceae archaeon | reverse complement strand
CTCGTGATCGCGCCCGGTTGGCCGCTCACCGATCCTCCACCCACCGGAACTCCACGCCGGCCCGGCGTGCGGTCTCCCGGTCGCGTTCCCCGTCACCGACGAAGAGGCCCTTCTCGGGGTCCGCGTCCAGGAGCGAGAGCGTGTGCAACAGCGGTTCGGGATCGGGCTTGTAGGCCTCGAGGGAGTCTCGGCCGACGACGGCGTCCACGTGCGCGTCGAGGCCCTGGACTTCGAGGGCGACCCGACAGGCGGCCTCCGCGTTCAGCGAACAGACGCCGACCGGTCCGTTCCGCGGCAATTCGTCGGCGACTGGGGCGGCACTGGCATTGAGGGCCCCCTCTCGCTCGTGGGCGGCCAGGACGGTCGAGACGCGTGGTTTGAACCCCTGCTCCGCGGCAGTCTCGAGCATGTCCCAGAGAGAGAGCTGCTCCACGTCGATGCCTCGCGCCCGGAGGACCGCGGCGGCGTCGCTGGCGGCTGCGTCCCAGTCTACCTCGAGCCGGACCAGGGTCCCGTCGAGGTCGTACACGACCGCATCGTGCTCCATCGTCGGGAGTCGTCGTTCCGACGGCAAATGCCTTCTGTCCTAACACGTCGGGCCCGGCCACCGACCGGGCGGTTCACAGTCCCCCGTCGAGCAGTTCCCGGGCGATGATGTTCTTCTGGATCTGCGTCGTGCCCTCGTAGATGGTCGTCACCTTGGCGTCGCGGTAGTAGCGCTCGACGTCCCCCTCGAGGTAGCCGTAACCCCCGTGGAGCTGGAGGGCCGCGTTGGTGACGTCGACTGCCCCCTCCGTAGCGAAGTACTTGGCCATGCTCGCGGCGCGGCGGGCGCGCTCGCCCCGGTCTATCCGGCGGGCCGCGTCCCAGGTCAGCAGGCGGGCGGCACGGAGGGTGGTGGCCATCTCGGCGAGTTCGTGGCGGATGGCCTGGAAGTCGCCGATGGGCTGGTCGAACTGCTCCCGCTCGGTGACGTAGTCGAGGGCCGCCGCGAGGGCCGCCCGGGAGAGGCCCACGGCCTGGGCCGCGACCGTGACACGGCCGCCGTTCAGGATGGCCAGCGCCGCAGAGAGGCCACGGCCCTCTTCGGTGAGCCGATTCGCGGCGGGGATCCGGACGCCGTCGAAGGTCAGCGAGGTGGTGTCGCTGGCCCGGAGGCCGAGCTTGTCCTCGGGATCGCCGACGGCGAGACCGTCGACGTCCGTCGGGACGAGGAACTGGGTGATGGAGGTCCGATCATCGGCGTCGGTCTTCGCGAACAGGATGACGACGCCGCTGCGCTCCCCGTTCGTGATCCACATCTTCTCCCCGTCGATCACGTACTCGTCGCCCTCGCGGCGGGCCGTGGTGGACATCTCGGCGGGATTGGAGCCCGCCCCGGGTTCCGAGAGCGCGAAGGCCCCGACCGGTCGGCCGCCGACCATCTCGGGGAGCCAGGCTGACTGCTGCTCCGCGGAGCCGAATTCCGCGATGCAGGCGGTTGCGAGCCAGTGGACGCCGAGGGCCGTGGAGACGGCCAGAGACGCGCTCGCCACCTCCTCGACCACGAGCGACGCGGTCAGTCGGTCGGCGTCCAGGCCGCCGTACTCCTCGGGAACGGCCACGGCGGTCAGGTCCAGGTCCGCCAGGGTGTCCCAGACGTCCTCCGGGAACCTCGCCGCCCGGTCTGTCTCCCGCGCGATCGGGTCGATTTCCTCGCGAGCGACCTCGCGGACGGCCTCGCGAGTGGCCTCCTGCTCGGCGGAAAGCTCCATAGGTGGGTTTGGAGGGGCCGGTGCAATAACCGTTGGGCGGCCCGGGGAACCGGGGCTCAAAAATTCGACCGCCGACGTCCCGACGCGGGTCTACTCGTCGACGATCTCGACGTCGAGCGTCTCCTCGAGGCGCCTGACGAGGGAGCCGCCGACGCCGGCCTGGGTGGCCCGGCCCTGTTCGACGGCCAGGAGGTCGGCCTCGTCCACCTCGAGTTCCTCGGCGAGTTCCTCGAGCTGGTAGCCGGCTTGCTGGCGGGCCTCGGTGATGGCCTCGCCGTAGTCCCCCACGAGGTAGGGCAGGCGGTCCTCCTCGTAGTCGGTGCCCTCCTCCTCCCAGTGGGTGGAGTCGCCAGTGGCCGCGTCGTGCATGCGGGCGGTGTTCTGGGCGGCTTTCTTACGGCGGTTCACGTCGCGTCCGTCACCACCACCGCCGCTTTCGCGTCCACCCCGACCGCCGCCCCCGCCACCGGACCCGCCGCTGCTCCCCGCGGGTCCTCGAGACTCCCCGTGGGTCGCACAGTCAGCACACACCTGGAGGGTGGCACCTGCGACGTTCGCGGTCTGCAGATCGACGTCCGCGGCACCACAGAGCTCGCAGCTTCCGCCGGCGTCGCCCCCGCTGTCGCCGGTCGAGTATTTGGCCATGCCTCCCGTAACGTACTCACCGTTATGAAAACCCCGTTTTTCGGGAGGCCACCGGACCGCAAACGAAAGCGCTTTTACCCGAACGTCGGATACACCGACTTGCAGCAGACGTTGCGCGTGGGTAGCCAAGCCAGGCCAACGGCGCAGCGTTGAGGGCGCTGTCCTGTAGA
>JAZKTI010000026.1:0-16330 GCA_036625635.1 Haloarculaceae archaeon | reverse complement strand
ACACGTAGCGGCGAAAACCGAACTGGCCAGACCGATGGGGCCGCGGAGGGTGTCGGGAGTGGGCGGGGGGGGGGGTTTGCATCGCCCGCCGTGACGTCACTCCTGGCCGACGCGGGCTTCCTCGTCATCCCAGTACCGGTCACGGAGTTCGTACTTCTGGACCTTCCCGGTCGCGGTCTCGGGCAGGTCGTCTACGAAGTCCACGCTGGTCGGGGCTTTGAAGTGGGCCAGCCGGTCCCGCACGAAGTCGATGATCTCGCTCGCGTCGGGGTCGGTGCCATCCCGAGGCACGACAACCGCCTTCGGGGTCTCGCCCCATTCGTCGCTCGGCACCGGGACGACCGCGGCCTTGAGGACGTCGGGGTGGTCGTACAGGACGTCCTCGACCTGGATGCTCGAGATGTTCTCCCCGCCGGAGATGATGATGTCCTTCTTCCGGTCCTGGATCGAGACCATGCCGTCCTCGTCGATGGTCGCGAGGTCGCCGGTGTGGAAGTAGCCCTCGAGGCGGTCGTTGAACGCTTCCTCAGTGATCTCCGGTTTGTTGAGGTAGCGGTCCATCACCTGGTTGCCCGCGACGACGATCTCCCCGATCGTGGCGCCGTCGCGTGCGACGTCGTTCCCGCCCTCGTCGACGACGCGGACGTCGGTTGCCAGCGTCTCGAAGCCCTGTTTCACCTTCAGGTCACGCCCCCGCTGGGCGAGGCGGCGCGGCGAGTTGCTCGTTGTGACGATCGGCGCGGTCTCCGTGAGGCCGTAGATGTGGATGATGCGCCAGTCGAACTCGTCTTCGACGGTCTCGATGGTGGCCGTCGCCGGCGCGCTCCCCGCCGTAGCGATGCGGACGTCGCGGTCGCCGGTGGTGACGAGGTCGTCCTCCTGCTCGTGGTACTTGATGAGGTTGTTGAGGACCGTCGGCGCCCCACACATGTAGGAGACGTCGTACTCCCGGACCCGCTCGAAAACGCCCTGGGCGTCGAAGGTGCGCTGGCAGACGTGGGTCCCCCCGGTGCCGGTGATGGCGTAGGTGTGGCCCCAGCCGTTCGCGTGGAACATCGGCAGGGTCCAGAGGTAGGTATCGTCGTCCCGGATCTCCATGTGCTGGTTGAGCACGAGCGCGTGCCAGTGCTCGGTCCGGTGGGTCCTGACGACGCCCTTCGGATCGCCGGTCGTTCCGGAGGTGTAGTTGATTGTGGCCTCGTCGTCCTCGCTGATGCCGGGCCGGTCGGGTTCCGCCGTCGAGTTCCCCTCGATGAAGGACTCGTAATCCGTCCACCCGCCCGCTATCTCCTCGGAGCGGTAGCCGATGAAGGTCTCGGCGGGAATCTCGTCGCGGATCTCTTCGACCTTCCCTGCGTAGTCGTAGTCCGCGATGATAGTCTCTGCCCCGCAGTCGCTCAGGATGTACTCGTAGCCGCCCGGCGTCAGCCGGTAGTTCAGCGGGACGGTGGTGGCCCCGAGCTTGTTCGTTGCGAACAGCGACTCGATGAAGTAGTGCGTATTCGGCGACAGGATGGCCACCCGGTCGCCCCGTTCGACCCCAATGTCGGCGAGGCCGTGGGCCAGCTTGTTGATGCGGTCGTTCACTTCGGCGTAGGTGTACTCCGTCCCGTCGTGAGCCACCATGCCGGGTACGTCGTCGTAGAGGTCCACTGCGCGATCGATGAAATCGAGCGTGGTCATTTCACGCTTCATAACTGATCACCCGTGGCGGGCTTCGGAGGCATCCGTCTAAGGTCTTGTCGTGCTTTCCGGGCGTCCGGGAGCGGCCCGGGCACGCCGGGGTCTCCGTGTCCGGGGCCGGCCGAGGGCGTCGCCGACGAGACGACCCCGGGGACTCGGCCGGACGGGTCGACGTCGCGGTCATCGGCCCGGCCACTCCTCGGTCGAGAGCGGTTCGCCCTCGAGGAAGGCCTCGATGCCCGCCTCGGCGTCCTCGGTCGTACAGAGGGCGGCGAACCGTTCGTTCGAGTACTCGAGGGCCTCCTCGTCGTCCATCCCCTCCATCTCGTAGTAGGCGGCCTTGCCGAACTGGAGGGCCATTGGGCTCTTCGACGCAAGGTCCTCGGCGAGGTCGACGGCGGCCTCGACGTGGTCGCCCTCGGGGACGACGCGGTTGACCAGGCCCCACTCCTCGGCCGTCGCGGCGTCGATCAACTCGCCCGTCAGTATCAGCTCGAGGCAGCGCTTTCTCGTCAGGGACTGCATGAGCGGGACCGAGGGGCCCATACAGAAGAGGCCGACCTTCGGGGCGGTCGCGCCGAGTTTCGTCTCCTCGCTCACGACCGCCAGGTCGCAGGCGGCGACCAGGCCGAGGCCGTTCGCCGCGGCGTGGCCGTGGGCCGCGGCGACGACCGGCGTTTGCATCTCCGTCAGCGTGAGGAACGGTTCCTCCATCCTCGCGACCCACTCCTCGTACTCCGCTTCGGCCTCGTGGTCGGCGTGTTCGGAGACGTCGATTCCCGCCGAGAACGCGTCGCCGTCCCCATCGACGACGATGGCCCGAACCTCCGCCTCGTCTTCGAGGTCCCGGAGCGCCCGGTCGAGGTCGACCGCTAGCCCGGTGCTGAACGTGTTCATCGCCTCCGGGCGGTCGAGTGTGATCCGGCCGACATGCCCCTCGCGGGCCACCTCGACGGTCTCGTAGCGGTCCTCGGACGCGGTGTCAGATCCCATGGATCCTGGTTCGGTCCGGGGGCTGTTAAGTGCCGGCGCAAACCACGCAAAGGGCCCCGGTCTTCTGGCCCTCGCGGGGACCGGGCCGGGGTTCGTCGATGGTCGACCGCGCACTCGCCGAACTGTTACTTCGCGTGGCGCTTGCCGAACTGTTATACTGTCACCGACCCACCGTGGAAACATGTTCGACGACGACGACCTCGCGTCCATCAGGGAGGCACGGGCGGACTGGGAGTCCAACACCTTGGAGCCGGCCCTCGAGAGCCACGGCGAGCGCAGGGACCGGTTCGCGACCGTCTCGAACCTGGAGGTCGACCGGCTGTACACACCGGCGGACGTCGCTGATATCGACTACGAGGAGGACCTGGGCTTCCCCGGCCAGCCACCCTACACCCGCGGTCCGTACCCGACGATGTACCGTGGCCGCCAGTGGACGATGCGTCAGTTCGCGGGCTTCGGGACCGCCGAGGCGACCAACGAGCGCTTCCACTACCTCATCGACGAGGGCCAGACCGGCCTCTCGACGGCCTTCGACATGCCGACGCTGATGGGCATCGACTCCGACGACCCCATGAGCGACGGCGAGGTGGGCGTGGAGGGCGTCGCCGTCGACACGCTCCGGGACATGGAGATCCTCTTCGACGGCATCGACGTCGGCGAGGTTTCGACGAGTTTCACCATCAACCCCTCGACGCCATTCGTCTACGCCGCCTACATCGCCATCGCCGACCAACAGGGCGTGCCCCGCGAGGAGGTCCGCGGGACCCTCCAGAACGACATGCTCAAGGAGTTCATCGCCCAGAAGGAGTGGGTCGTCCCACCGGAACCCTCCCTGAAACTCGTCACCGACGTCATCGAGTACTCCGTCGCGGAGACCCCGAAGTTCAACCCCGTCTCCATCTCGGGGTACCACATCCGGGAGGCCGGCTCGACGGCGATCCAGGAACTCGCCTTCACCCTCGCAGACGGGTTCGCCTACGTGGAGGACTGCCTGGACCGGGGCATGGACATCGAGGAGTTCGCCCCGCAGCTGTCGTTCTTCTTCAACTCCCACAACTCCATCTTCGAGGAGGTCGCGAAGTTCCGGGCCGCCCGCCGCATCTACGCCCGAATCATGGACGGCTGGTACGGCGCCGAGTCCGAAGCCGCCCGCCGGCTGAAGTTCCACACCCAGACCGCCGGCCAGAGCCTGACCGCCCAGCAGCCACTCAACAACATCGTCCGTACCACCATCCAGGCGCTGGCGGGCGTCCTCGGGGGGACCCAGAGCCTCCACACAAACAGCTACGACGAGGCCCACGCCCTCCCGAGCGAGGAGGCGGTCCGGGTTGCCCTCCGGACCCAGCAGACCATCGCCGAGGAATCCGGTGCTGCCGACATCATCGACCCCCTCGGTGGCTCCTTCGCCGTCGAGTCCCTCACCGACGAGGTCGAGGAGAAGACGATGGCGTATCTCGAGGAGATCCGCGAGAAGGGCGACGGGTCCGTCCGGGACGGCGTCCTTGCGGGCATCGAGGGCGGATACTTCCAGCGGGAGATCCAGGACTCGGCCTACGAGTACCAGCAACGGGTCGAGCGGGAGGAGGAGGTCGTCGTCGGGGTCAACCGCTACGAGATCGAGGAGGACACCAAGCCGGACCTCCTCCAGGTCGACCAGACTGTCCAGGAGCGCCAGCTCGACCGGCTGGCCGAGGTCACAGCCGAGCGGGACGAGGCCGCTGTCGAGGCGGCCCTCGACGACCTCCGTGCGCGGACGGCCGCCGGCGAGAACGTCATGCCGGCCATCGTCGACGCCGTCAAGGCCTACGCGACGATGGGCGAGGTCATGGGCGTCTTCGAGGACGAGTGGGGTACCTACCGGGAGACTGTGAGCGTGGCCTGAAATCGCTGGCGTCGGACAGAGACGGAGACGGGCGCAGGTCGTAGTGGGAATTTTCCTCTCACTCCAACCGATGTGGGTCGAACTCGCTCCCAACGTAGCGCACGAGCAGTAACAGTCCCCCCAGCAGGATCCCGACCGTCAGCATGCCGTAGAGGGCGACCCCCAGCGGCGTCGGCGGAAGGTCGATCAGCATGAACAGTTCGGGCTCGAGGTTCTCGGGCCGGATCGCCCCGATGACGAAGCCGAACACGCCGGTCAGGGCGACGACTGCAACGTAAAGTGCGGTCACGAACCGTGGGCCCCGCCAGACTGTCGCGGTCTCGCTCACGCACGCCCCTTCACACCGGAGACGAATAGCCTTTACACTCCAGCCGCGAAGGCTGGACCATGTCCGAGAAGGATCTCCTCCTGCTGGTCCTCGCCGGCCTGGCGCTCCTGATGTTCGCCACCGGCTTCGTCCTGGTCATCGGGGGGTAACGGCGGCGGGGTACCGTCGGCGATCCCTCCGCACGTCCGTCCCGAAACAGACTCCGTCGTCGAGGGCCCGGGGACTCCCCCGGGCCGCGACGAACTCTCCCGGCGCTGCGCTCTGCTCCGAGTGGTCCCCATAATTGGAGCAATTGGCCGATAGCGATCGCGTTACGACGGGTGGTCCGGATCGGCAGAAGGCACCGTGGGTGCATTGTGGTACCGCGTGACATTCGACCGCGAGACGTGAGTATACGTGGCTACTATGAGCTCGAATTGCGCGGCGTCAGCACTCGGAATCGGCGTCGGACTCTGCGTCGAGGGCCTCGCCGCCGTCTGTCGCGACGTCCTCGCCAGCGTCGGTCGCGACGTCCTCGCCGTCGTCGGTCGCGAGGTCCTCGCCGTCGTCGGTCGCGACGTCCTCGCCCCCGTCGGTCGCGACGTCCTCGCCCCCGTCGGCGGCCATCGGCACCTCTCGGTCGCGCCGGAGTTTCTCGCCGAGCCAGTCGAACTCCTTGGTGCGCTGGCCGGTCTCCTCGAGGTTCCACGGATCGTCGCCCTCGATCTCGGGCCCGCCGAGCCAGGACTGGAGGAGGTTCCAGACGAAGATCACCTGGCCGAAGACGAGGATGATCGCCCCGACGGAGGCGGTGAGGTGCATGAGGGAGATCAGATCGAGAGGCGCGGCGCTCCCGAAGGCATAGGTCGCATAGCGACGGGGCATGCCGAGGTAGCCGAGGGCGAGCATGGCGAAGAAGGTCACGTTCGTCCCGACCATCGACAGCCAGAAGTGCCACTTGCCGAGGGTGGACTGGTACTTCCGACCGGTGTAGACTGGGAACCAGTAGTAGATGCCGGCGAAGGCCGCGAAGCCGATCGCGCCCATGACAACGTAGTGGAAGTGGCCCACGACGTAGTAGGTGTCGTGGAGGATGAGGTCGACGGGCACGGCCGCGAGGAAGACCCCGGTGATCCCGCCGAGGATGAAGTTCGCGACGAACCCGATCGAGAACAGCATGGGCGTGGTGAGGCGCACCCGCCCGTTCCACATCGTCGTGATCCAGTTGAAGGTCTTGACGGCCGATGGGACGGCGATGGCCATCGACACCGCCATGAAGGAGGCGCGCAGCCGGGGATCCATACCGGTCGCGAACATGTGGTGGGCCCAGACGCCGAAGGAGAGGACGCCGATGGCCAGCGTCGAGTAGACGACGAACTTGAAGCCGAAGAGCTTCCGGCCGGCGAACTTCGGCAGGATGAGACTGACCAGCCCCATCGGTGGGAGCACCAGGATGTACACCTCGGGGTGGCCGAAGAACCAGAACAGGTGTTGCCAGAGCATCGTGCCCCCACCCTCGACGGCGTAAAACGTCGTCGCGAGGTTCCGGTCCATCAGGAGCATGACGATGGCGCTACCGAGCAGGGGGAAGGCGAAGATGATGAGGCCGGACTGCACGAGCATCGTCCAGGAGAAGATATCCAGGGTGGCCCAGGAGGTCTCGCTGTCGCGCTCGGTGACGATGGTGGCGATGAAGTTGATCGCCCCCATCGTCGCCGAAATCCCGGTGAGATGCAGGCCCAGGAGCATCAGGTCGGCGCCCGGATTCGGGCCGGAGAGGCCGAGGGTCTGCTCGACGGACAGCGGCGTGTACATCGTCCAGGAGGTCTGGGCTGCCTGGACTGCGCCGCCGGTCAGGGGCTCGAGGAAGAAGCCGCCCCAGATGAGCAGGGCCCCCGGGGGGAGCATCCAGAACGCGATCGCGTTGACCCGAGGGAAGGCCATGTCATCGGCACCAATGAGCAGGGGGATGAAGTAGTTCCCGAAGGCGGCGATCATGGGGGTTCCAAACAGGAACAGCATCGTGATGCCGTGGCTCGTCATCAGGGCGTTGTAGAAGTTGTTCCCGAAGAGTGCGCCTTCCGGCGTGACGAGCTGGAGCCGGATCAGCAGGGCCATCAGCCCGCCCACGGCGAGGGCGACCACGGCGTACGCGCCGTAGAGAATCCCGATGTCCTTGTGGTCGACCGTCGTCAGCCAGCGCATCAGCCCGCCGGGCTTTTCGTCGTGCCCGTGGGCGCTCTCGCGGCCGTACCCACCGCCACCGGCCGGGAGCGGCGCGTAGGACCGCCAGTTCTCCACCCGGGTGAGGAGGACGGCGACGGCCACGAGGAGGAACCCCATGAGCGCCGTCAGGAGGAGCTGCGTACTTGCCATGGGAGTGGCTGAGGAGTGGACACACATCAATTATGGGGGTTCCGGTTTCGGTCTGTCATCGGACAGGTTGGTGGTGGAGGTCGAGCAGGGCAAGGGAGGATGGTCGATGCGCGCGGTATCGGAGATGGGTGGTGCCGGCACCGCGGTCTGCTAGCCTCCAGGCGGTAGACCACACCCCGTGGCCGGTGGTGACGTATACGGATGGATCCTCTCAGGGGGAGGATGATGCGGGCCGCGAGAAGGAGGTCGGAGCAGCGGGCGAAGGGGCGGCGGGCTACAGGGTCAAGCCGCGTCGTTCTCCGTGGCAGTCTCCCCGGCCGCATCGTTCTCGGTGGCGGTCCCTCCCGCCGCATCGATCTCGGTGGCGGTCCCTCCCGCCGCATCGTTCTCGGCGGCGTCGCCACCGGTCTCGCTCTCCTCCGCAACTGCTTCGCTTGCGGACTCGGCCTTCGAGACCGCCGCACCGGAGTAGTAGGTCACGGCGGCGAGACCGACGAAGGTCATCCCCACGATGCCGAGCTGGATCGTCACGATGACAATTTCGTCGCCGAAGGGGTTCACGACAATGTACATAAAGAAGAAGAACGCGAGCAGCGCGAGGGGGATCACGTTGACCGTGAGGTCGAGGACCGTTTCCCTGTCGAAGACCTTCTCAGGCATACAGTGAGGGTTCGGGAAGGCCGACTAATAGGTGTTGGTTTTCCGTCGCACTCCTCAGGGCCGGGATGCCCGCGAGAGGAACAGCGCTACGGCGATGCCCACGAGGATCGTCCCGGCGGCACCGACCGCAGTCCCGCGATAGACGAAGGGTCGCGTCCGGTCGAGCAGGACCTCCATCGACAGCAGACCCGGGTCCACCTGAAGGAGGACGGCAAGCAGGCCGATTCCGGCGAGGACGATGCCGATGAGGGCCATGGCGAGGGCAGGTCGACCCACGTAACCCGACTCCCTGAGGATGCCCGCGACCGTCGCGCCGAACAGGAGGAGGCCGCCGACCGTGACCGGGAAGAACCCAAGGACGACGCCGACTTCCGAGAGGACGACACCCAGGGCAACGAACATCGGCCAGGGGCTGGCCTTCCGGTACTGGTCGCTGAGTCCTGGCTCGACCTCGTCGGTCATTGTCGGGGGATTGACCAGCGAGCGTCATAGGTGCGTCGTTCTCCTGCCGCTGGGTGGGTCTTCCTCTCCTGGGGCACCTCGGGCGCGCGTCTGGATCATCGGGTGGGCGAGAGACTGCGGGCTCCTCCCAGGAGCCAGGACTCCAGGGGTAGACCGTCGCGGGCCCGACGGCGAACACCGCGGACCTATCAGGTCCCAGGCGGGAGGCGGGAACCTCCGGTTCTTCCCCGCAAAGTATTTTACCTGCATCAGGCGTTTATGATACAATGGCTACGCGCGTCGCCGAACGGCTGGACGGCTGGAACAGTCGGTCGTTTACTGGCGGCTACCACGAACTCAACGACCTTGCGGACGAGGGCTTCTCGGGAATCGTCCGCGCCGGCGGTGCCGAGTTGTCCATGACTACCGGGACCGTGGTCGGGGTCCAACGGGGGACCATCGAGGACTTCGAGGACGCGAGCGGGACAGTGTTGGAGGCCCCTTCGCCGGCCCTCCCGCTGCTCGCGGTCATGCAGGAGGCAGACGCCGACGTGAGGGCGAAGTACTACAGCGAGGACACGCCCATGTCGGAGGTCGACAGGACCCTCTCAGACGGCTCCTTTACTGGCTACATCGAACTCTCCGAGAACGTCCTGAGCGGCGATTACTACCTCGTCTACCACGGCGGCCGGTCGATGGCCGTCGCGTTCGTCGGGAACTCGGCCCAGCTGGTCACCGACGACGAGGCCTTCGAAACGGCCGACGACGAGGTCGGGATCTACAAAGTGCGGCAGGTCGACATCGAACCGATCGACATTCCGGCCCCCGAGGGCGACCGGCCGACCGGCGGCCGGAGTGACGATGGGCCGGAGGCCGCCGCGGCCGCGGCGGGAACTGCCGGGGCGTCCGCAGCCACGCCGGAGGCGAACGCCGAAGCCGAATCCGACGGCGCTCAGGAATCCCCGGAGCCCGGGTCACCCTCGGGGGCCGGTGCGTCGTCGGAGGATACCGCCGACCCCGCGGCCGAAACTGGCGCCGGGGGCGGGCCGGCCACGGCCGCCGGATCGGAGACCACGCGCGATTCGAATGGGGCGGACACCGGAACCGACGCTGAAGCCGGTGCGGGGGCCGATAGCGATGGCCGGTCCGACTCGCCGGCCAGCGCCGGTGGGGGTGCCGATGGCGGCGCTGGGTCCTCGGGCGAGGCGGCTGCGGCTGCCGGGACCAGCACTTCCTCGACGGACACGTCGCCCGATCACCCCGGGCCCGAGGACGCCGGTCCGGGATCCAGGGAGCCAGAGGGCGCCGTGGAGGGCGGTACGTCGACGGAACCGAGATCAGACCGCAAGAGTCAGTCCGCACGGGGCGAGGCAGCATCCGTCGGGCAGAGCGGAGGAACCACCGCGGGAGATACCGGGCGGAAAAAGGCCCGCCAACCGGGCGGGACCGCTGGCGGGAGTGCCGCCGACCTCGAGACACGATCGATACCGTCACTCGATCCCGAGCGGACGGAGGCACAACGACGGAGCAGTGGCCGAGCCGGTGGTGCCCGCGGCGACGCACCGGGACGGGGCCGTCCCGGAACCGGGGATGCGGGGGCGACACAGCAGCCGACCCAGAACGCTACGGGGAGGGCGACCGGGTCGACACAGGAACCACAGCCGGGCGAGGCCGGCCGGCAAACGGACTCGCCTTCCCAGGCCGGTTCGGAGGCCGCCAGCGCGGGAGCCGGAACCGAGGCTCCTCGCGCGGACGCTTCCGCCGACGGCGTTGCCCAGGAGCGCCTCGAGGAGTTGCAGGCCGAACTGACGGATCGCGAGGAGGAGGTCGACCGGCTGGAGTCCGAACTCGACCGGGTGCGGACCGAGCGGGCGGACCTGAAGGAGCAACTCGAGAGCGCCCGCGAAGAACGAGACGAACTGGCCGAGCAGGTCGACCGGCTGGAGTCCGAACTCTCGCGGCTGGAGGATGAACTGGGGGCGGCGACGGACGCCGAGCGCCGCCTCACCGCCCGGGAGGCTCTCGACGGGACGGACGTCTTCGTCCGGTACCACTCGAAGGGCGACGCGACGCTCCAGAAAGCCCACGACGGGAGCGTCCGGCGGGACGACGTGACGGACAACCTCCGGCTCGAGAAACACACCCAGTTCGACGCCTCGAACGTGGCCGTCGGGGGCCAGAACTATCCGGAGTTCATCGAGGCCCGACCGGAGTACCAGTTCGTCCGCTGGACGGTCGAGGAACTCCTCTTCGAGATCCGCGATACCGGCCACGCTGAGGCCCTGAAGGTTCTCTACGACGGACTCCCAAAAGTCGACCGGGCCGAACTCAACGGCGTCATCGAAGTGACATTCACTGAGGACGGCCAGGAGACGAGGACCGAGGAGACCTTCGACGTCATCCTCCGTGACCGAATGGGCAACCCCCTTCTCGTCGCGAACCTGAACGACGCTCGCGAGGGGGCGAGCGAGGCGATGATGTCCGACCTGATCACTGCCTCAGAACGGGTCGGACAGACGACTGACTCGATGGCCGGAGCGTTCCTCGTGACCAGGAGCTTCTTCGAACCGGACGCCCTGGAGACGGCGGAGGAGGCGACCCGGAGCGGCATATTGAGCCGCGACAAGCGGCGCAGTTTCGTGAACATCTCGCGCAAGCGAGGCTTCCACCTCTGCCTGGTCGAGGCGCGCAACCAGAACTTCCACCTGGCGGTCCCGGAACTGTAAGACCGGTCGCGCCGACCCCGACCACAGGGTGGCTCACCGCTTCGATCGATTCGAGGCCGCTTCACTGAACTGGTCTGGCGATCGAGAGGCATCCGCCTGAACGGTCATCTGGACGGAGAGGCATCCGCCTGAACGGTCATCTGGACGGAGAGGCATCCCGCGGGGACGTCATCCTCATCGAGACTCTCGGCCGTCGAGGTGATACCGCCATACTCCGTTGTCCCGACCGGGACGTGGTCTGGTGTGAGACGCGATCCCGCAAGAACCGCGCCCGTCACAGAAACGGTCGCCGAACGCCAACGGGCCAGCGGCGGGCCCTCGATGGGGGCGCAGTTGCGACTTCCGGCACGGGGAGCCCTTACCCTTCGATCTCGGCGACGCCCTCGATCTTCATCCCCTCGAGTTTGTCGATGATGTGCTCGATCTTCCCGTCGAGGTCCTCGACGAACTCTTCGGTGTCCTCTGTGGTTATCGCTCCCTGGCTGGATGGTTCGATGAGGTTCTCCTCCTCGAGCACGCGGAGCGAGTACCGCACCTTGTGGTGCGGGTAGCCCGTCTCGTTGGACATCTTCACGATTCCGATGGGCTCGTTTTCGATGACCATCCGTAGAACCTGCAGATGGCGTTCCAACATGTCCACTTCTTTCTCAAGCCTGTCTATCATGGCAAGTGTTAACTTGTATTGACTGGATTTAAAAGTTGCTGTCGTTACGGGAACGGTCCGACGGTCGGGCCGTCCCCGACCGGCCACGGAAGGCCCCGGCGTCAGTGTCGTGTTGGACGAACGCCACCATAAGTCCTGGTATCTGTTCACGAGGGGCGGACGGGCAGTACCGAAATCTGTATACACCGGTGGCCGGAACGAGTCCCTGATGACCGTCACTATCGTGGGCTCCCAGCTCGGCGACGAGGGCAAGGGCGGCGTCGTCGACCTCTTCGGCGACCCGGCCGACGTCGTGGCCCGGTACCAGGGTGGGGACAACGCCGGCCACACCGTCGTCCACGACGGCGATGAGTACAAGCTCTCGCTGGTCCCGAGCGGTGTCGTCCGGGGGCAGACCGGGCTGCTGGCCAACGGCTGCGTCGTCAACCCACGGACGCTGTTCGACGAACTCGAGTCACTCCGGGAGCGGGGCCTGGCTCCCGACGTGCGCGTGGCCCAACGCGCTCACGTCATCCTCCCCTACCACCGCGTGATCGACGGCCTCGAAGAAGACGTCAAGAGCGAGTCCGATCAGGAAGTCGGCACCACCGGCCGCGGCATCGGCCCGACCTACGAGGACAAGGCTGGGCGCCGGGGCGTCCGTGTCGGCGACCTGCTCGACCCGGAAGTTCTCCGGGAGCGCCTCGCGTACGTCGTGCCACAGAAGCGGGCCCTGCTCGCGGAGGTCTACGACGTCGAGATCGATGGCCTCGAGAAGCCGACGGCCGTCGAGATCGACGCCCTCCACGAGGAGTTCAGCGAGTACGGGCGCCGCCTTGCGGCCGAGGACATGACCGTCAACGCCGGCGACTACCTCGCGGACGCCATCGAGGCGGGCGAGCGGATCATGTTCGAGGGCGCCCAGGGGACCATCATCGACATCGACCACGGGAACTATCCCTACGTGACGTCCTCGAATCCGACCGCCGGGGGCGCTGCAACCGGGACCGGGCTCGGTCCGGGCGTGATCGGAGACGGCGAGGTCGTGGGCATCGTGAAGGCCTACCTCTCGCGGGTCGGGTCAGGTCCGATGCCCACGGAACTCGCCGGCGTCGCGGGCGACACGCCGGGATACGAGGAGCAGGGTGCGGGCGGGGACGAAGCGGAGCGAATTGCGAACTACATCCGCGAGGAGGGCGGGGAGTACGGGACCGTGACGGGCCGGCCCCGCCGCGTCGGCTGGCTCGACCTCCCGATGTTGCGCCACGCCACGCGGGCGAGTGGCTTTACGGGCCTCGCGATCAACCACGTCGACACGCTCGCCGGCCTGGAGGAACTCCGGGTCGGATACGCCTACGAACTCGACGGCGACCGCCTCCGCACGATGCCCGCGACGACGGAACGGTGGCAGCGAGTCGACGTCGAGTACCGCAGCTTCGAGGGCTGGCCGGAGGTCGACTGGGGCCACGTCGCCGAGACGGGCTACGAGGCCCTCCCGGAGAACGCGCGGACCTACCTCGAGTTCGTCAGCGACGACCTGGCGACGCCGATCTACGCGGTCGGCGTGGGTCCGGGGCGGGAAGAGTCCGTCGTCGTCCAGGACCCCTGGGACGCCTGAACGTCGGCTCCGGGTCGGAATCGACCGCTCGGACGGAGTCTCGGTCGCGCGCTCGCGATTCCGGGCGAGTTCTGCCCGACCCAGCGAGGCCAGGATGGTGACGCTCAGAGACTCGCCAGCAGCGCTATCGCACCGAGGATGACGGCCAGCGCCGTCGCCTTACCGGCAGCCGCTCCCCCGACTTCCTGGGCGTGCTTGCGACCAGGCGGCCATTCCTACCCCTGCCAGAGCAGCCTCAGGAGGCCGACGACGACGCCGGCGAGGGCAGCCGTCGGACCGACGGCAGCGGGTTTGGCGTCGAAGGACATGATCAGCGAATTCTGCCAGGGGGCGAGGCCGAAGCCGATGCCCCGCCCAGGAGTCCCAGGAGCGTGGCGGGCGAGGACCGGCCGACGACCGATAGCGTGTCTCCGTACGTCCCCTCCCCGTGGAGGAGTTCGATGGCGACGTGGAGGACGGCACTCACGAGGAGCCAGAGGAGGACGACAGACAGCGCCAGCACCGGGCCGAAACCGTAGACCCCCAGCTCGAGGTCGGCCAGGAGTTCCGGCACCCCGTAGGTCGTCTGCTGGCGGGAGACGAACACGGCGCCGCCGAGGAGGAGCAGGTAATCTCCGAGGGGGTGGACGCCGGCGACTGCGAGCACGACTCGACGGCCGTCGTCGAGGTCCGAGCGATTGTCGCGGAAAACCCGCTCCGGGAAGAACAGGACCTGTGCGGGCCCGGGGATCGGGTTCGGAGACATGTTTCATTGTCGCTGGCCCACGATAACCAAGCGGTGGATGCCCAAAGACCGGTTTCACTCACTCGGCAGCAGCCATCCTCGAGCCAGAACGCGGAATCCAGGGGCGACTCCATCGGGCGCCGGGAGTCTCGCGAGGGATTGGTCGCCCTCCCGCAAACTCTATCACACCGCGAACCCACGTGCCGCCCATGAAGGAAGAACTCATGGACATCCTGTGCTGTCCGCTCGACAAGGCCGAGCTGGACCTCGAGGTAGAGGAGCGGGACGACGAGATCATCGCCGGGCAGCTGGTCTGTACCGAGTGCGGCGAGACCTATCCAATCGAGGACGGCATCCCAAATCTCCTTCCGCCCGATATGCGGGAGGAAGCGCCGGCGTGAGCGCGCCCGAAGAGGCGTGGACGGACCGGCCGGCGGCCTGAACCTTTTTTTACTGTCACCGCTGACTTCCGTGCGTGCCAGACGAGTTGCCCGTGCACGTCAGTCGCCAGAAGCTCCACGCCATCGAAGTCCCGGGCACCTTCGAGACCGAAGGGTCCTTCGACGTTGGACTGGTCAACCACGGGAACTCGATCCACATGCACGTCCACCTCGACGACGCCCTCTCGGAGGTCGCCGAACTGAGCGCCACGAACCACCACGTCGCGGGCGAGAGCGAGCGCGTCGTCCGTGTCATCGTGGACGAGGACCGTCTCGGTCCACAGCCCGTCCGCGGCAAACTCAAGGTGGTCTCGGCCTACGGCGCGAGCACGCGCTGGGTCGATGTCGTCCTCGAGGAACCCGATGAGGAGGAGAACACTGTCAGGGTCGACGAGTCGCTGGCGGAGCCGAGCCCCAGGCCCGAGCCCGAGGCTACGGGTGGGCCGGTCTTCGCCTCGCCCGCGGTGCCGGTTGTCGCCCTCGCGGCCCTCGCACTGCTCGTCGCGGCTTTCGTCGCAGTGGTCGTCGACGACCTCGTCGTCCTCGGCGGTGCGGTGGCCGTCCTCGTCGCCGTCCTGCTGGCGATCGTTCTCCTCCTTCGCGGGTGAAACGGAGCCCTCCTCGCTGTTCGCGTGCAGGAGGGCCGGGCCTGGAGTAGCGGCGACCCGACAACTCGACCGGGTCGTCAGTGCCGGTTCGAACCAGCAACCCAGTAGTGGGCGCTACAATGTATTTCGGTCGAGGCCGATAATGGCATGACGACCGGCGCCGTCCCCCCTGCGTGGTCGTTCTCGTCGCTACCAGGCGTGTTCTGGCCGGGTCGGTCGGCCCCGAGTCGGGGACCGGGGACGGTGGCGCTGATCCCCCGGGGGCGGGGAGGCGGCCGAAGCCTACGGGAACATCGAATCGGTGCACGTCACGACCCGGGTTCACTACGATCGCCCGACGGGTAACGAGACGCCCGTCCGCCACTCCGTCTTAGAGCCGACCGGCAAGCGGATCTGGGTGAGTTCTCTCCTGCCGCAGTCGGAGGCCGGGAACCTCCGGGCCTCGAACGGGTCCGTCATGTGGCAGTCGAACCCGAGACAGACCGGGGTGCTCGTCCGGCGGTTCGCGGGTGAGGACCGGGCCCTGTTCATCGATGGCTCGCGGCAGTACATCTTCGACAGCCCCGACGAGACCAGCGAGGACCCGGGCTCGTCGACGAAGGTCGGCTTCTCCCCCCTCCCGGTCGTTCCGGCGGGCAGTTCAGCTGGCGAGCCCCGCTCGCTCGCCACCCTCACCATCGAAGACGCTGGCATCGAGTCAGTCGCCGGTCGGAAGGCCCACGTCGTCCCCATGGAGGCCGATCAGGCGGGGGACGGGCTCCTCAATCAGTCGGTCTGGTTCGACACCGAGACGTTCTTCAAGCTTCGCGTCAAGACCACCTTCCGGTCGGACGGCGAGGTCACGCGGACTCGACGTCCGGTGAGTGTCGAACCCGGGCCCACACTCCGTTTCTCGTACAGGGAGTCGGTGATCAGCGCCACGCCCCCGAGCTGGAGGAACTCGGCGAGGAGCGTGAGGTGCCGGCGGTAGACGGCGAACTCGGGACAGTAGGCCAGGGCGATCCTTCCGCCGAAGGAGGTGGTGAACGGGACCGCCGTCAGTAGGATGAACCCGATGGAGAGGTACTGCATCGGCCCGCTGTCGTTCTGCCGAAAGCCCCGGGAGGCGTGGACGCCGATGACCAGGCCGAGGACTCCGAGGGACGTCGACAGACTGGTCCGGTCCAGGGCCCTACAGGCCACCAGCAGGGACGTCGCCAGGATGGTCCGGTCCAGGGCCCTGCAGGCCA
>JAZKTI010000302.1:0-2581 GCA_036625635.1 Haloarculaceae archaeon | reverse complement strand
GCAGGGGCTTGGGTCGAGCAGGGGCTTGGGTCGAGCAGGGGCTTGGGTCGAGCAGCGACTTGCGTCGGACAGCGACTTGCAACATATCGAGCGGGAGCTTGCGGCCGGCCGACCGAGTTCCCGTCCTATGCGTCCCCTTCGGTCTCGGTCGCGGTCGTGGCGGTACCGGACTCGGCGGCGTCCTCCCGCTCCCCGAGGACGTCCTCGGTCGGATAGGAGAGGAACCCGACGAGGACGAGCGGCACCGACCCTGCGATCATTAGGAGCCCTACCACCGTCCGGTCGTGGATGAGACTCGTGACGGCCACCACGAGCCCGGCGACGAAGAGGTAGATTCCGACGAGGATGAGTCCGGTCCCGACGGCACCGCCACGGGTCGCGACGCCGGTCTCGGGATCGCGGTAGGAGTCGTATCCCGCCCACGCGACCAGCATTACCGTGCCGAGTGCGTTCGTCACAAGGCTGCGCTCGATGGGGTGTCCGGTCGCGAGGTCCCAGACGAAGGCGCCGAGGCTCGCCACGAAGACCAGCACCCCGAGGAGGTAGAGCCAGGGGACCGACCGGATGCCAGTCGCCCCGTCAGCGCCAGCCCGGTCGCTCTCGGTGGGGTGGCCAGACTCGCCCTCGCCCTCGGGCTCGTCGTGCTCGCTGCCTCCAGTTGCACCGTCTTCGCCCACATCCTCACTGCCTCCAGAGGGATCGGTCGAATCCCGGACCGCCCCGGGATCGGCGGGGGCCTCGCCGTTCCCCGAATCGGCGGGACTGGCCCCGTCCCTCGGCCCGGCATGGCCGTCGACACCCGGCTCCTGGTTGCCCTCGGTAGCCGGGGACCGGCCGGACTCGGGCGGGGGTTCGTCCGACATTGGGGTTTCGGAATCAGAGGCGGGCTCGGGGCTTAAATCGCTCGCCAGCGGGGGAACGAACCCTTTTTGAGCCCGCCTCCCCCACCCCCAGCCATGGCAACCGAATCGGAAGCGGGTGTCAGCCCCCACATTCGCGGGGTCACGGTGACGACCCTGTCGACGCTGGCGGGCATCCTGGGAGGCACCATCTCGGCGCTCGTCGCCGGCGGCCCACAGGACCAGCTGGGCCTCTCGATGCTGGCCGTCGCCATCCTGGTGCAGTTCCCGGTCCTCTACGTCCTCGGCATCGATCCCCGAGACTTCGGTATCAAGGACAACATCTACGTCGCCTTCATGACCTTCGTCCTCTGGTTCATCACCTGGGGCATCTTCCTGACGGCGGGTACCTTCGGGTGACCCATGGCCGAGGACTCGATCGCCGTCGTCGACCTCGACAGGTGCCAGCCCGACCGGTGTAACTACGAGTGCGTCAACTTCTGTCCGCCCAACCGGACTGGCAAGAAGTGCATCGTCTCCCGCGGCGAGCACTACGAGGCCGACGAGCCCTACCAGGGGACCGACGACCAGGTCTGGATCTCCGAGGAAATCTGCCTCGGCGAGAGCTGTGGTATCTGCGTCGAGAAGTGCCCCTTCGACGCGATCGAGATTATCAACTTGCCCCAGGAACTCGAGAAGGAGCCCATTCACCGCTTCGGCGAGAACGCCTTCGCCCTCTATGGCCTCCCCGCGCCACAGGAGGGACAGGTGGCGGGAATCCTCGGTCCGAACGGCATCGGGAAGACCACCGCGGTCCGGATCCTCGCCGACGAACTCTCGCCGAACCTCGGCCGCGTGACCGGGGAACCGCCGGGCTGGGCGGAGGTCCTCGAGGAGTATCGGGGGACTGCCCTCCAGGAGTACCTCGAGGCGGTCCGCGAGGGCGAGGTGAGTGTCGCCCGAAAACCGCAGTACGTCGACAAGATTCCCGACCGGTTCGACGGGCCGACGCGTGAGCTCCTGGCGGAGACCGACGAGCGGGGCGTCCTCGACGACCTCGTCGAGCGCCTGGGCATCGAGGCGGTTGTCGACCAGCACGTCGACACGCTCTCGGGCGGCGAACTCCAGCGGGTCGCCCTGGCCGCCACGCTCGCGCGTGACGCCGACTTCTACTTCCTCGACGAGATCACGCCCTACCTCGACATCGGCCAGCGGATGACCGCGGCCCAACTCGTCGGCGAACTGGCCGAGGACGAGGACCGCTCGATGCTCGTCGTCGAGCACGACCTCGCCATCCTCGACCTCCTGGGGGACACGCTCCACGTCGGCTACGGGACCCCGGGTGCCTTCGGGGTCATCACGGATCCCAAGTCCACCCGGAACGGGATCAACGAGTACCTCTCGGGCTACCTCGAGAACGAGAACATGCGCATCCGGGAGACGGCCATCGAGTTCGAGCAACACGCGCCGCGGGCCGCCTCGAGCGGCGACGTCGTCGTCGAGTACCCCGCCATGACGAAGTCCTACGGCGAGGGGGAGTTCGACCTCGAGGTCGAGGCCGGCGCCATCCGGGAGAACGAGGTGCTCGGCGTCGTCGGCCCGAACGGCATCGGGAAGTCGACCTTCGCGGAGTTGATCGCGGGCCGCCTGTCGCCCGACGAGGGCACCATCGACAGTCGGCTCGAGGTCGCCTACAAGCCCCAGTACATCGAGATCGACCAGCCGATGCGCGTCGACGCCTT
>JAZKTI010000301.1:0-2592 GCA_036625635.1 Haloarculaceae archaeon | reverse complement strand
CTCGAATCCCGACGGAAACTCGAATCCCAACGGAAACTCGAGTCCCGACGGGGGATCGAACAATCCCGCCTGGGTCTGGCTCCGCACGGCCTGTCCGGTTGCGGAGTGCGACCTCTCCCGCGCAGTCCGGGTGAGCATGTGGTACGACGGGGACTGCGATGGCCGGGTCGATTCGGGCCGGGCGCTCCGCACTCTCGAGGGTGAGTCGATCATGGACGTGAGCCTCTGCCGGGCCCTCACGCTTCTTGCCGACGGGATCGCTCTCGACCCGACCCGCAAAGACCACGTTCCCCCACTCGAACCGGGCGAGTCGCTGTGTATCGGAATCACCTGGGCGGTCACCCGGCCGGTCTGTGGCCCCGGTGCTGCGACGCTCGACCTCGAGTTCGTGGCCCAGCAGTACCGGCACAACCCCGACCCAGCGGTGCCGTGGGCGCCCCGTGACTGCACCGTCGACTGTACCGTCGAGTGCGACACCGAGTGTTATCCGGCCAGCTTCATCGCCTTCTGTCTCGCCGACCCCGGCGAGATCCATCCCTCGGACGTCACGTCCCTGCGGTGGACCGACGAGGACATCAGCTTCGTCACGACCCGGGACGTCGACGCCGTGACGCTGTACTACGGCCCGCCGGCGTTCGAGACGTTCACCCAGGAGGGTGGGTTCCCTGCCGGCCAGCGCCACACGATCGTCCGCGGCGAGGGAAGCGTCCTGGCTGCCGCCGAGGCGGAGGCACGCTTCGGGCAGACACCAACGGACCCCTGCCCGGACCTCGCCGGCGAGGGGTGTGGCGTCAGGTACAACTTCGACGCCGACGGTGATCGCGAAGACCACTGGGACTGCGTATGTGGCCCACCCGGGTCCGAGCGCAGGTGCACTGGAGGCGACGATGCGTAGGCTATCACCCCCGAGCCGAGCGGGCTCCAGGGCCGTCCTGGGGACCGGGTGGCGACTCACCCGACGAGTCATCGAACTCGCATTGCTGGTCGCCCTCGTCACCGTCGTTGCGGCCTTCGCGGTCTTCGCCGTCCCCCAGCTGGTCGGCGCCGAGCACAGCTACGTTGTCCTCTCGGGAAGCATGGAGCCGTCAATGAGTCCCGGCGACGTCATTTTGGTGGACGAGGTCGGCTTCGACGCACTCCGGACCGGGGACGTTGTCTCTTTCAGGGGCGAGTCCGGGACTATCACGACCCACCGCGTGGCCGACGTCGTCGAGGCCGACGGGCAGCGTGCGATCTGGACGAAAGGCGACAACAACGAGGAACGCGACCCGCGACAGCTGACCGAGGCCGCCCTCGTCGGCCGCGCGATGACCGCCAGTGGTACCTTGCTCGCCATCCCCTACATCGGGCTCGTGGTCGAGGCGGCCGGGTCCGGGATGGGCACGTACTTCCTCCTGTTTATTCCGCTCACCCTGCTGGTCCTCAACGAGATCTACACGCGGCTGGGTCCCAGGTCCGCGCCGAAACCGCGTCCCGGGACGGGCCGATCCCCCACTCCCGAGTGGCTCGCCGCCAACGGCGACGTGCCCGCGGGAGTCACTGCACACCTCGTCGCCGAAGGCGACGTGGACACCCTCCATCTGAATCCGGCACGACCCATCGCAGCGGACGCGCCCGGAGGATCCAGCGAATCCGACCCAAGTTCAGGTGCAGCCCTCTCGCCGCGGGACGTCTCCCTGTCACTCCTGGTCCTGGGAGTGCTCGCCGCCTACAGCGGGTGGCTCTTCCTCGATCTCCGGTCAGTCCTCGCGGCCATGGTCTTTGCTGGCGGCGCGGTGGGGGTGGTTCTCGGTGGCCTCGTCCGGATCGACCTGTGGCGCCGCGGTAACGGCCTCGGTCGACCGACCGGCTTCCACCGGCGCGATATGACGGTGACGCTCCCGCTGCTGGTCCTCCTCGGCCTCTTCAGTGGCTGGATGGCTCTCTCGGCCCTTTCGGTCGTCTCGAGTATCGTCTTCGCCGGGAGCGTGATGAGTGCTCTCTTGCTGGTCCTCGTCCGGGTCTCGCTGTGGCGGACGGCTCGAGGCCGCCGGTCGTCCGGCGGTGACGGTCGGGCCTCCGGGGCGGACCCGCGAGCGGACTCCCCCGCGTCGGGTCGAGGAGGCCAACAATGAGCGAATCCGCCATCCGGACCGGGTTGGCCCTCGTCGCTCTCTTCATGGTCCTGACCCTCGGCCTCTCACAGACCACGGCCTTCCTGACCGACGAGGAGGACCTCGAGTTACACTTCGCCGGGAACGTCGCGATTACCGGTGGTGTCGCCGACACCGACTGGAGCGACCTGGACGAGTTCGAGGGGACGACGACACCGAATGATTCGCCGAACGCGACGGCCAAGGCGACGCAGACGACAACGGCGGCGTCGAATGGGACCGAGCAACCGATCGAGAACTCAACTCGTACGCCAACGCCCACCGCGACGCCGACCCCGACGCCTGCCCCGACGCCAACCCCCACAGCAATCCCCAGCCGAACTCCGACTCCCACGCCGACTCCCACACCGACACCGACACCCACAGCGACGCCAACACCGACTCCCACCCCCTCTCCAACTCCCACACCCACACCGACCCCCACCGCGCCGCCCACACC
>JAZKTI010000300.1:0-2643 GCA_036625635.1 Haloarculaceae archaeon | reverse complement strand
AGGGCGTTCTGGGTGGTTGCGGTGGCGGTTGTCGGTACGCCTGCGAGCGGGCCGAGAGCGATCCGGATCGGTCGCAGTGCAGATCCTCTGCCACCGGCATGTGAGCGATGAAACCAGGCCGCCCAGACCGATATTCAGTCGCCGAGTCGACCGATGTCGGCCAGGACGGCCGTCGCCGTCTCTGGCCCGCCGGCCCCACGGCCGGAGACGTGGAGGCGGCCGGCGTTGTCGGTCTCGATCTGGACGATGTTGCGGGTCCCCGTGACCGCGAGGGCACCGTGTTCGGAAACGAGGCGGGGACCGACGCGGACCCCGCCACCGGAGACCTCGCCGATGAGCCGGATCGTCCGTCCGTCCTCGTTTGCGAGGGCCAGCGCACTCCCGGGCAGGTCGCTGATACCCTCCACGTCGGCGTCCGCAAGTCCGTACTCGCGCTCGTCGCCAGCGAGGACGTTCGCGAGGATGACACACTTCAGCGCGGCGTCGGTGCCCTCAACGTCGAAGGTCGGGTCGGCCTCGGCCACGCCCAGGTCCTGGGCCTCGGCGAGGACGTGCTCGTAGCCCAGCCCCTCGGCGGCCATTCGTGTGAGTATGAAGTTGGCGGTCCCGTTGAGGACGCCCCGGACCGCCTCGACGTGGTCAGCCCCGAAGTCCTCGATCGTCGAGAGGATCGGTATCGCCCCGCCGACGGTCGCCTCGAACCGGACGCTGCCCGCGCTCTCCCGTTCGAGCGCCCGCACGTCGCCGTAGCGCTCGGCGACCGGCCCTTTGTTCGCGAGGACGACGTGCCGGTCCCGCTCGAGGGCCGTCCGGACGTGGGAGAAGCCTGGTTCGGCGTCGCCGAGGGTCGTCGGGGTGGCCTCGACCAGGACGTCGTAGGTGCCATCGAGTGCGGCCTCGGGGTGGGCGCTACCGAGGACGCCGGTGGCGTCTTTCTCCTCGAGGGCGGCATCCACGTCGATGCCATCCCCGTCGACGACGGCGCTCGTCGAGTCCGCAAGGGCGGTGACAGTGTGTCCGTACGAGGGCGCGAGGGCGGCGACCGAGGAGCCGACGGCGCCGGCTCCGACGATGGCGAGTCTCACGAGCCATCACCCGCCGCAAGCGGTTCGACGACGCGTAATCCCTTCTCCGTGGCAATCTCGCGGACGGCAGCCACGGCCGATGTAGCCCCACCGGACTCGGTGGCCAGCCTGATGCGGGCACTCGAGGCGTCCTCGGCCCCCTCGGGGGCCGACAGGGCGAAGTCCGTGACCGATGCGGCCGTCGCCTCCTCGAGGCGGGCCAGCGTGTTCGAGAGGTCCGTCTCGACGAGGTGGCCGACGAGCAGGAGCGTGACCGCGTCGGCGTACCGCTCGGCCCCCGCCTGGATGACATTGATCCCTTCCTCGTGGAGGGCGTCGACGATGGCCTCGAAGCGCTCGGGCGTGGCCTCCAGGTCGACCTCGACGGGGATGTGGCCCCGCGGGGTGAGGTTGCCCCGCTCGTGAAATATCGAGAGCAGGTTCCCGCCGTTCTCGGCGATGGGTTCGAGGGCCCGGAGCAATTCGCCGGGGCGGTCGACGAGTTCGAGTCGGACTGTGTATGCGTTGACCTCCTCCGTCGAGTCTCTCATCGGCGGCTCACCTCAAGCGATGCCGGCGTCGGTGGGAGGCTCATTGAACACCTCTGGCGGGCGGGCGGGCATAAGACTCCCGGGTTCGGGGAGGCTGGAGGTGGAAGGAATGGAGAGGGAGGGATGGGAGAGAGATGGAGGAGAGATGGAGGAGAGATGGAGGAGAGATGGAGGAGAGATGGAGGAGAGAGGATTGGGGATGAGGTCCGCGTACCCCTCGTCTCCGACCGACGGCTCGACCCGCTCGACGAACTCCTCCATCGTCCCCGCGACGAACGCTTCCGGACTCGCGGACTCCTCGAATGGGATTGTCCGGGTCGATGAAATAGCCGACGTTCCGCCGCTCGTCGTACGCACGCCGGAGGGAATCTGCCGGGTCAGGCCTGCTAAATACCCCACGGATGCCCAGTAACGGTTATTCGTGCGTCCGGGGTTTGAACCCGGCCAGAGCCAACGCCTCGGTTGCCTTGTGCAACGTAGTACCCCTCCCGGATCGCCATCAACGGAGCCCTGCCCTCCAGGTTGTCGTGTACGGTCCCCTCGTGGTACTCCGATTGACTCCGGGCCCGGGCCCCGCCTCCCGGGGGCGGCCTGGTCCCCGTCGATCGGCGTCGCACCGCGCGCTTCCCCTTCGGTGTCGACGGATCGCTCGAGGAACTCGTCGAATCGTTCCGCCGGGGTCGTCACGTCGACACCTCCCCGGTCAACGGAATCAGCACGTCCCTGTCTGGAATACTGTTTCTTTGAGTGGCTGCGAAGTGAGATGTTCTTTGCTGTAATACTCCCGGTCACACGGGCAGAAAAGGCACCTGGCTTCGTTGCGGTCGTCCACAACCGATGGCGCTTCTCTCTCGGAACTCGTCACGGACGGACGAGCAGAGCGACGCAGGGCGAGGCGACGAGGTCGCTTGACGCCACCAGGGGTGCGTTCCGCAAGCATCCGCCGAGCGGAGCGAGGCGGTTCACCGGACTCGAGCGAGCGGAGCGAGCGAGCGGCTTTTTTCACCTAGTTTTTTGTTCGAGGGTCG
>JAZKTI010000025.1:0-16584 GCA_036625635.1 Haloarculaceae archaeon | reverse complement strand
CCCCGGCCCGCTCGGTCCACTGCCACACCCCGGCCCGCTCGGTTCACTGCCACACCCCGGCCCCCGCTCGCTGGTCACTCCTGCATCTCGCCACCCCCCCCCCCCCGCCCGGTTGGCTGCTGCTCCGCGACCGCTCCCAGTGCTACCGTCCACAGGGCTGCCCCCGCGACAGTCACTCTGTACCTCCGTCGATATTCGGGCGCCCTGCGTCCAGCGCATGGATTCACGTCCGCCCCCCCCTCCGCGTCGATTCCGCGCTGCCGGCCGCGTTCACTTCCGCCCTGCTTTGCGAACGTCTTTGTCCGAAGGGGCCACCACCTCTGGACGTGGCAACACACGTCGACCAGGTTCCCGTGGCGGAGGTGCTACCGGACTTTGCAGCGGCGTTCCCCTTCGAGCGCTTCAACCGGATGCAGGCCGAGACGCTGCCGGCGGTGCTCGACTCGGAGGCGAACGTTGTCGTGAGTGCGCCGACGGCCAGTGGCAAGACCGCCGTCGCGGAAGTGGCGATTTGCGACACGCTCGCGGCAGGAGGCACCGCCCTCTTCCTCGCGCCGCTCCGGGCGCTCACGAACGAGAAGGAGGCCGAGTGGGAGCGGTTCGAGGACCTCGGCTACTCGGTCTACGTCGTCACCGGCGAGCGCGACCTGAACCCGAGCCGCGCGGAGCGGGCCGACATCCTCGTGATGACGCCGGAGAAGGCCGACTCGGCGACCCGGAAACACGACTCCCCGCGATATTCCTTCGTCACGGCGGTCGACTGCTGTGTCGTCGACGAGGTCCACCTCCTGGATTCGGACCGCCGGGGCTCCGTCCTCGAGGTGACGATCTCGCGGCTCCGACGCCTCTGTAGCCCGCGGATCGTCGCCCTCTCGGCGACCATGCCCAACGTCGAGGACGTCGCCGCCTGGCTCGACGCGCCAGCGTCGGCGACCTTCGCCTTCGGCGACGACTACCGCCCGGTGCCCCTCCACGCGGACGTCGAGACCTACTCCCACGGCGAGAACGCCTTCGCGGACAAGTACCGCCGGCTCTACCGCGCCCTCGACCGCGCCGAACCCCACCTCCGCGAGGACGGTCAGGCGCTCGTGTTCGTCTCCTCGCGAGGAGACACCGTCCAGGCCGCGAAGAAGGCACGGGACGAACTCGCAGAGCGGGACGTCCCCGTTGGCGCGCGCGGGGACTACGAGTTCCACACGGCGGCGGAAGAACTCTCGAACGACACGCTCCGACAGTCCGTCCTCGACGGCGTCGGCTTCCACCACGCCGGCCTCTCGAAGGGCGACAAGGACCGCGTCGAGGCCTGGTTCAAAGCGGGCAAACTCGACCTGCTCTTCTCCACCTCGACGCTCGCCTGGGGCGTCAACCTCCCCGCCCGGTGTGTCGTCATCCGGGACACGAAGTACCACGACCCCCTCGAGGGCGAGGTCGATATGAGCCCGCTCGACGTCCTCCAGATGCTCGGGCGCGCGGGCCGCCCGGGCTACGACGACCAGGGGTACGCCTGGGTGGTCTGCGACCGCGACGACGCCGACCGGTATCGGCGGCTCCTCCGGGAGGGGACGCCGATCGAGTCCCGCCTCGCCGAGGACCTCGACACCCATCTCAACGCCGAGATCGCGCTGGGCACCGTCGGCGACGTCGACGACGTGATGGACTGGCTCGAGACGACGTTCTACTACGAACGGTCGACCCGGGACGGGAATGACGACGCCCCCGGTGATGTCGAGGACCCAAACGACGGTGACGGCGGCGATTACGTCGCCGACGAGGACCTCCGAGACCGGGTGAGCGACACGCTCTCCTCGCTCGTGGAGCGGGGCTTCGTCGAGACCCAGGGCCTCGCCGTCGAGGCGACGCCGCTGGGCCGGCTCGCCTCGCGCTTCTACCTCCGGCTGGACACCGCCGGGCGCTTCGCCGCCCTGGCCGGGGGAGAGGGAGTCACGGCTACCGACGTGCTCCGGGCCGTCGCGAGAGCGGAAGCCTTCGACAGCGTGAGCGCGCGGTCGGACGAGGCCGACGCCGTGGACGCGGTCGTGGGCGCCGACCACCACGACCTCGACCCGGGGCAGCGGAAGGTGCTCGCCATCCTCCGGGCGGGCATGGACGGGTCGACGCCGTCGGCCCTCAACAGCGACGCCTGGGTCATCCGCCAGAACGCCGAACGCCTGCTCGCGGCCTGCCGGGCGTTCCTGGACCGGTTCGCCGGGCCGCGGGCGGCGAACCTCGCGAGCCGGCTCGGGGCCCGCATCGAGACCGGGCTCAGCGAGGACGCCGTCGGCTTGACGGCGATCGACGGCGTCGGGGCGAGCCGGGCCCGGACGCTCGCTGCGGCGGGGCTCGATTCGCCGGCGTCGGTCGTCGACGCAGGGGTCGACGGGCTCGTCTCGGCCGGCCTGAGCGAGCACGTCGCCGAGCGGGTCCACGAGCACGCCAGCGAACTCCCGGCGATATCGGTCGACTGGGGCGATCTCCCCTCGACCATCGGTGCGGACGAACGGGTACTCTCGGAGGTGACTGTCCGCTCGAGAGCCGGGGCGGCGAGGGCGGGCATCCGGGTCACCGTCAACGGCCACGACATGACCGCGAAAGACGCCTACCTCGGCGAGACTACGGTTCCGGTGGCCATCTTCGGCGGCGAGGCGAGCGCCCTCGCGCTCGAACTGGCCGTGACCTTCCCCGAACTCCCTCTCCGACCTGTCAGGGTCGATCGAACCGTCCGGATCCGGTAGCCACGATACCGGTTCAACGACGGCCGTGAAACGTATCGGACGCGCTCCGCACTCGATAAAAGGTTCCGGCGAGCACATTTTACGGGCCGGCCTGGACCGCGGGTGGAGGTGAAACGACCCGAATTCTCTCTAGCTGTCTGGCTACTATATGTCGGCCCGGGCCATTGTGGTCTGTGAGGAGTCCCGCCAGGTAGTCGGCTCCGAGCCGGTGAAACGGCTCGACGGGCGTCGGGTCTTGGCCAGGCCGCCACGGCACCCCAGCGCGACCTGCTAATCCCGACCGACGTGGCAGTCGTCCGTCGGGCCCGCCGGGTCGGGCGTGCGCCGGCGGGGTCTCCTCGTCCGGTCGCCGACCACGACCGTCGTCGAACCGAGCACCGATCACGTCATCGAGTCCACCGGTCACGGGCGACCGTGACCGTTTTCCGCGAAGGTTCAAACCCGAAGCCGCGGCCACCCCCACCCATGGCCGCACAGGTGCAGGTCGTCGCGGGACGCTGCCGAACCGAGTTCGAACACGCCGGGGAAACCACCGTCAGGGAGGGCGAGGTGGTCGTCGTCGGCAAGCCAGACCACACACTCCTGGTCCACGACGCCGACGGCTACCAGCCGGTGGCCTGGCTCACCAGGCCCGCGAGTCTCGTCGTCGAGGACGACCGCATCGAGGCTGTCGACGGGGACCAGCGCCTTCAGGTCGAAGTGCTCGAGGCCTTCGGCCGCGGGACCTACCCCGCCAGCGAGGCCGGACGGCCGGTTGGGACCTGTCCGGACTGCGAGGGTACGCTCGTCCGTGCGGGCCCACGGGTCCACTGCGGGTCCTGCGAGGCGACCTACGGCATTCCCGCCGACGCGACCGTCGAGGAGGAGCAGGAGGGGCAGGAGGGGGCGGCTACCTGCGAGGACTGCGGGCTCCCGCACGTGAGCCTCGAGCGCGGCCAGCGGTTCACCGTCTGCCTCGACGCGAGTTGTGAGTCCTACGAGGAGTCGGTCCGAGAAGCCTACGACCGCGCCTGGGACTGTCCGGACTGCGGCACCGACCTCCGGGTCCTCCGGCGCGGCGGCCTCCTGCTGGGCTGTGGGGGCTACCCCCACTGCGAGACGAGTTTCTCCTTCCCGGCCGGGGTCGTGGTCGGCACCTGTAACTGTGGCCTCCCGCGCTTCGAGACGGCGACCGGGGAGCGGTGTCTGGATCCGGGTTGCGACGGGTCCTGAGTCGGCTCGCGTGTCGCGGTGGACCCGTCCCCACCGGTCGAACTTCCGGCCGGGGCCCGCCTCAGTCCCCCGCCAGGAGGTCCCGGAGGAGTCCGAAAAGGGTCTCGCGGTCGCTCGGCGCGTAGTCCGCGTCGGCGAAGTCCGTCCCGGCGGCGTCGCCGAACCGGAAGCCGACGACGGTCGTGCCGGCCCGCCGTGCGGCGTCGATGCCGTGGACGGAGTCCTCGACGGCGACGACCGCCCCGGTCTGAACGCCGAGTCGTGCGGCGGCGTGTTCGTAGAGCGCAGGGTCGGGCTTGCCGGGGCCCTCGACGGCGTCGCCGGAGACGACGGCGTCGAAGGCCAGGTCGAACCGGTCGAGGACGACGTCGATCCAGTCGAGGGGGGAGGAGGAAACCACCGCGACCCGGACGCCGCGCTCGCGGAGGTCGGCCACGAGGTCCCGGGCGCCCGGCAGGAGGGAGACGTCGCTCCCGTAGATCTCGGTGGCCACCTCGTCGTACCAGGCGACGAACTCCGCCTTCGTCACCGCCACCTCGTAGGTCTCGGCGAGGTAGTCGTAGATGTCGCGGTAGTTCATGCCGGTGATCTCGGCGAGGGCGACGTCCGCGTCGGGGACCACTCGCGGGAGGAGGTTCCGTTCCCGCCCGGCCCAGGCGTCCTCGCTGTCGACGATCACCCCGTCCATGTCGAAACAGCAGGCCTGCACGGGCGGCGGTTCGCCCCTGGCCTGGTTCAGGCTGTCGGTGCCGAGCTTCCCCCGGGCCGCGGGTCGAACTCCTGTGGTCGTGACGGCGTGACGGAGCGGATCGGGCGCTCGGGTGACCGCCACCCGCGTGTGGAGCGGGCCGGTGGAGCGGCGACCGCAGGGGCTTTGCCGCCGGCAAGACGACGGCAGTGCATGGACGCGACGCGCTCGGACGGGGCGGTCCGTGCCGGACCGGCGGCCCGCGAGCAGTTCTACGACGCCAGGGGATACGGGCAACCCCGGGAGGGCGACCTCGTCCTCGCGCCCGTCGAGGCCGCACATCTACTCTTCCGGGGGGACCTCGCGACGGTCGACGGAATGGGGTTCGAAGCCTTCCTCGCATCGGGGGCCGTCTTGCCGGTCACCTTCCAGGTCTACAAGGACCTCCGCGATCGGGGGTTCTACCTGTCGCCGGTCGGCGACGAGCCGGGGCAGGTTGCCGCCGCTGCGGCACCGGAAGTCGCCACTGGTGGGCCCGTCGAACTGGAGTTTGTGGTCTATCCCCGGGGGAAAGGGCCCTGGGACGACGACGTGGCGTTTTGGGTGCGGGCTGCGAGCGAGCGGGCCAATGTCCCCGCGGCCGACCTGGTGGCCCTCGCGAGTACAGCCGGTGGGGCGGATACGAGCGGTCGGGGCGGCCCAGCGGGTGGAGACGAGGAAGGCGACGGGGACGGTGACGGTGACCCGCAGTCCGTCCTCGCTGTCGTCGACGAGGAGGGCGAACTGACCTACCTCGGGCTCTCACGGCACCGGCCCACGGGGGCGACCGACCACGACCTCCCGACCGGTGTCGAGGCCACCCTCCTCTCGGACCGCGTGCTTGTCCCGAACCCGCCCGCCGCCCTCCACGACCGGGCGTTCTACGGCCAGCGACTCGACCGCGAGGGGGCGGCCCTGCTGCTCTCGCTCGTCGAAGGGGCCTTCCTCGCCGAGTCCGGCGTCCTCGCCGTCGAGGGGGGCGCGGCGGCGCTCCGCGAGCGCGGCCGGCGCGTCGAGGGCGATCGGTTCGACCGCCGGCAGGCGGTCTACGGGGCGCTCCGAACCTCTGGGGTCGTCCCCAAGACGGGCTTCAAGTTCGGGGCCGACTTCCGCACGTACGCACACGTCGAGGACGTCGCGGACCTGGGCCACTCGGAACTCCTCGTCCGGGTCCTCCCTTGCGATCACGTCTTCGACCCGCGGGACGTCGCGCTCGACGTCCGGCTGGCCCACGGCGTACGCAAGGAGATGGTGTTCGCGCTCGTAAGCGGGGCCCGCAACGTCGACTGGCTCGGCGTGGAGCGGCTCACTCCCTGAGACAAGCGGCAGGCTCCACCGTCCTCCCAATCGCAACCGACGTCATTGAGGCTCGCGAGCGCAGCGACCGTCTCGGGACCCCCGCCCGGTGTGACTCACACGCCCCAGATGAGGGTGATGCCAGCCGTGGTCACCACCGCAAACACCGCCTGGAGTGGCGCGCCCACGCGCACGTAATCCATAAACCGGTACCCGCCGGGGCCGTAGACGAACAGGTTGGTCTGGTAGCCGACGGGCGTCATGAACGCCGTCGATGCCGCGAAGGTCACGGCGAGCACGAAGGAGAAGGCGTTGGCCCCGATGGTCGTCGCGGCCTGGACCGCAACGGGAATCATCAGGACGACGCTGGCGTTGTTGCTGACGACGTTCGTCAGGAGGGCGGTCACGACGTACATGAGCCCCAGCACCGCCACACCGGGGAGGCCGGGCGAGGCGGCCACGACGGCCTCGGCGATTAGATCCGCACCTCCGGTACGCTCCAGGGCGATGCCGAGGGGAATGACGCCGGCGAGCAGGAAGATCACGTCCCACTGGACGGCCTCGTAGACCTCCTGCGGCCGGAGACAGCCGGTGAGGACCATGCCAACGGCGCCCGCGAGGGCGGCGGTGGCGATGGAGATCGGCGTGAAGGCGGCAGCGAGCACCACCGTGGCGACGATGCCCACGGACAGGACCATCTTCGACTCGCGGACGTCGGGCCGGTGGATCTCCTGGGCGACGATGAGATCCGGATTGGCCTCGAGGCGCTCGATGCTCCCGGTGGCCCCCTGGACGAGGAGCGTGTCCCCGACCCGGAGGGGCACGTCGTCGAGACGCTGCCTGATGAGTTCCTCGCCGCGGCGGAGGGCGAGGACGGAGGCGTCGTACCGTTCGCGGAAGTTCGTCTCCGCCAGGGTGTTGCCGACGAGGGCCGACCCGGGCGCCACGACCACCTCGACGAGGTTCTGGCCGCCCTCCGCAGTCTCCAGATCGGCCTCGGTCACGGCAACGTCCGGGACGAGAGCCAGCCCCTCGACGTCAAGCAGGTCGACCAGCGTTCCGCGGTCCGTTCTGAGAGCGATCGTGTCTCCCGCCTGGATCTGCTTGGGCGCCAGCGGTTCGAGGAAGACGTCCTCGCCCCGGACGAGCTGGACGAGTTCGAGGTCGAAGTCCGAGTCATGGAGGGCCGTGCCGACAGTCTGGCCCACCAGCGGGGAACCCGTGCGGACGACGACCTCGGTGAGGTAGTCCGCCATCCGGAACTCCGCGGTCAGGTCCTCCTCGGGGGGAATTCGGGCCGGGACGAGGCGGCGTCCGACCGTGAGGAGATACGCCGAGCCGACGACGAGGAGAACGACCCCGAGCGCGGTGAACTCGAACATCCCGATGGGCCCGTGTTCGGGGAGGAGCCGGGCGGTGAGGTCGCTCGCGAGAATGTTCGTCGAGGTCCCGATGAGCGTCAGCGTCCCGCCGAACATCGAGGCGAAGGACAGCGGCATCAGTAGCTTCGACGGCGAGTTCCGCCCCTGGTGGGCGAGGTCCGTGACCATCGGCAAAAGGATCGCGACGGCGGCGGTGTTGTTGATGAACCCCGAGAGCGGGCCGACGATGCCGACGGTCGCGCCGAGCTGTCTGCCCTCGTCGTCCCCGGTCAGGTTCGCGACGCCGGCGCCCACCCGGGAGATCACGCCCGTCCGGCGGACGCCCTCGCTGAGGACGAACATGGCGAGGACCGTGATGGTCGCGACGCTCGAAAAGCCCGACAGGCCGGCCTCGACGGCGGCAGCGGGGGCCTCGGCGGCGGTTCGAAGGACGAGAACGGGTCCGGCAAGGAGGCCCGCGTCGGCCAGCAGCTGGGTGAGGGGTTCGGTCAGCAGCAGCGCGACCATCACGCCGAGGGCCGTCACGTCGACCGGGACCGGCTCCGTCGCGAAGAGGACGAGCGCGACGAGGACGAGCGCGAAGACGACGGCCATCCCGGGCGTAATCGGTGACAGCGCCACGCCGGAAATGGGCGGGCAGGCAGGATAAGGATGGGGGATCGGCCGGCAGACGGGCACCTCCGCCAGGCCGAACGCCAGGGAGTGCCACGACACCGACCGCGTCGGACCGAGTCCGGGATTCAAGCTCCCTGGCACCGCAATCAACGGGGGACTGCGGGAAGGCCCGGTCGCGGACCTACCGGTCCTCCTCGTGGAGTTCCATGCGAGCGACCAGGTCGTAGCCGTCCTCTCCCGCCCTGATGCCGTCGAGCAGCCGGAAGGCGTCTCCCGGCGAGAGGAAGTGCCTGGTCACAGCCTGGCCCAGCGGCGTCGGCTCGAGGCCGTCGATGAACTCGTACTCCAGCAACTTCCCGAGCGCGTGCTTCGTCGGGACCTCGCCCACCATCCGCTCGTTGAGCCGCTTCGCGCCAGCCCCCGCGACGGCGATGTTCGCGAGGGTCTCCTCGACCGCCGCGGCCTCGTCGTACCGGGTCAGCACCGGCTCCATCTCCCCTTTCAGGAGCTTGAACGCGACCTCGTCCTCCGTCATCTCCTGGCTGTTGTGGTAGGTCCCGTCGGGTTCGACCAGCAGGTAGACCGTCCCCTGGTCGTGGTAGTCGGGTCGACCGGCCCGCCCGAGCATCTGGGAGAACTCCTGGACTGAGAGCCACTCGATGCCCATCGCGAGGGAATCGAAGACCACCTGCGAGGCCGGAAAGTCGACCCCGGCGGCGAGAGCCGCGGTCGTGACGACCGCCGCGAGGTCCTGCTCGGCGAACTCCGTCTCGACGCGCTTGCGGCGCTTGTTGTCCAGGCCCGCGTGGTAGGGGGCCGAGCTGTCGGAGAGGCGGCGGGAGATCTCGTGGGTCCGGCGGCGCGAGTTGGTGAAGATGATGGTCTGGCCGCGGTAGCCCTTCGATGACGTCGTGTCGAAGGCCCGGCGGACGAGTTTGTCCTCGACGTCGACCTTCTCCCGGCCGTCCAGGAAGGTGACGTGGCGCTCGATCGGCACCGGACGCTCCTCGAACTCGATCAGGGTGGCCCCGAGCGCCGCCGCCAGGTCCCCCGGGTTCCCGACCGTCGCCGAGAGGTACAGCCACTGGGTGTCGCCCGTGCTGTGACGTGCACAGTAGTACTGCAGACGCGAGATGAGACCGTCGAGGCGGTGCCCGCGCTCGCCCTCGCCCAGCGTGTGGACCTCGTCGATCACGACCGTCCCCACGTCGCCGAGGTCCCGGCCGGTCCGGAGCGCGTGGTCGACGCCCTCGTAGGTGCCGACGATGACGTCCGCACCGGGATCGAAGCGGGAGCCCGACCCCGAGATGCGGCTGGCGCCGACCCTGAGGGTCACGTCCACGACGTCGCCGTACTGCTCCCGGAACTCCTCGTACTTCTGGTTCGCGAGCGCCACGAGCGGGACCAGGAAGAGGAGCTTCCCCTCGCCGTTGAGCGCCCGGTCCAGCCCCGCCATCTCGCCGACGAGGGTCTTCCCGGTCGCGGTCGCGCTCACCACGAGCTGGTCGGCGCCCGCCGTCGAGCCGTGCTGGACGGCGAGGCTCTGGACCGGCAGGAGGGTGTCGAAGCGCTCCTCGAGCGGCGACTGGATTCCGGGGTGGAGCGAGAGCGAGTCGACGGGGACGGGGTCGACGTCCTCGACGGTCGCGGAGATCTCGTCGAACTTCGTGAGGTCCGGGTCGAGGTTCCCCGCCAGGAGGTTCGTAATCCGGTCGAGGTCCTGCACGTCGAGCAGGAGGTCCTCGAGGCGGGCCCTGGCGTCGCCGGTGATCGAGCCGCGGTAGGCCAGTTCGCGGTCGAGTTCCTCCCGGGCGCAGTCCGGACAGATCGTCTCGTCGTCGGCCCGGATGGCGGTCTCCTCGGTCAGCGGCGAGTACCGGCCGGCGTTCGCGCAGTACCGGCAGGTTCGGACGACCGAGGCCTCGAGCTGGTAGGCCGAGAGGAGGTCGCGCAACTCCTCGCGACCCGCTCGCGAGGTCTGCTCGGAGATGCGGATCCGCGCGGCTCTGCGTGCCATCTCCACGAAGTAATCGGGGCTGTGCAGTTCCTCGCTGCTCCCGTCGGCGACCCGAAGCCGCGCCGGTCGCGGGCCCGCTTCCGTTCCCTTGACCTCGAGGCGACCCTGGAGGACGCGCTCGCCGTTCCGGCGGACGACGACGCGAAAGTCCTCGCCGCTCTCGTGGAGGAACACCGTGTCGACGCGGGCGACCTGTGTTGCCACTGGGTTGTGTAGGCGGTGGCGGTTACTTGAGTGGCCCGAAGTGACGAGTACACGGGCGGGGGCGAGTATTCCGGCAGGGCCGAGTATTCTGGCGGGGGCGATCAGAAGCCGTAGCGTTTGTGTGCCTCGTCGATCGGGACGATTTCGAGAACGCGAACTTCCTTCTCGTCCTCCAGGACCGTGTAGAAAGCCGTATACGTCCGTGAGATGTGCAACCGGTACCGGTCCCGGTGGCCGTCGATCGGGAGCTTCTCCTTGTCACCACGACCTCGTCCCGGATACGGGCCTTCCGCCAGATATCCCAACTGCTCCCTGCAGATTCGCTCGGTCTTCTCGTCGGCGGCATCGAGGAACTCGCGAGTCTCATCTCCGAGCAGGACGTCGTATTCAGCCATCCTCGAGCTGCGTCAACTGGTCACGGTCAGTGTCCTCGAGTTCCTGGAACCGCTGCTCCAGTTCCTGCCGATGCCGCTGCTGTGCGAGGTCCTTCAGGAGGTCGTCGTACGTCTGGCCGGGCTCTTTCAGATCGTGGAGTTCCTTCCGCGTCTCCTCGGTCACGGGTATACGCTTGTCCGCCGACATGTTCCGTGGGAATGTACAGGGCTGACAGTCTTAACAGTTCCGGGCGCAAATCCCTCCCGCTGGAATCCAATCCTGCCGATGCCGGCTGCCCATCACTCCTCGACGAGTTCGATCTCGTCCTCGCCGATCGGAACTGCACACACGAACGCACCCGCGACATCGCTTTCGTTCCGGTACCAGTGGACGGCTCCCGCGGGGATGTGGAGCGAGTCCCCTGCCGAGACGGTGTGCTCCTCTTCGTCGATGCCGACAACGTACTCGCCCTCGAGGACGTACTGCTCGTGTTCGATCGCGTTGGTGTGCTTCGGGACCTCGCCGCCGGGGTCGAGCGTGAACCGCCGTATCGCGAGCGTGGGTGCGCCCTGCTCGGGCCCGATCAGGACGCCCTTGTGGAGGCCATCAGCGGCGTCGACGGTCTCGTACTCGACCTCGCCGGCCCGCCGGATTCGCGCCTCGCCGCCGTCGGCGTCGGGCGTCTCGCTGTTGTTGGCGTCTGGAACGTCGCTCATGCCCACCACGTTGGTCCCGCGGTCCAAAGCCATGTCGGCGGGTCAGGACGGAGTCGAACCCGTGGGACGGACGGCCCGTTTATAGGCGCCCGCACCGTAGGTGCGACCATGCGACGGTACCGCATTGGGAGTGCCTTTGGCATCCCGATCAAGCTGGATCTCACGTTCCTGCTGGTGCTCCCGTTATTCGCCTACATCATCGCCGTCCAGGTCGACCTCTGGGTCGACATCCTCAACGACTCGTTCGGGGCGGGGATGGACCCCGCCGTCCTGAGCGGGACCGGTGTGGCCTGGGTCCTCGGGGTGATCGCGGCGCTCGGGCTGTTCGCGGGGGTCGTCCTCCACGAACTGGGCCACTCGCTCGTCGCGATGCGCTTCGGGTTCCCCATCGACTCCATCACGCTCTGGCTCTTCGGCGGCATCGCCCAGTTGACCGAGATGCCCGAGGACTGGAAGCAGGAGCTGTACATCGCCATCGCCGGGCCCGTCGTCTCCATCGTCCTCGGCGTGGGCTCGTTCCTCGCGTTCTCGCTCGTCCCGGCGGGCGGCGGGGTGACTGTCGTCGCCGTGAAGTTCCTGCTCGGCTACCTCGCCCTGATGAACATCGCGCTCGCCGCCTTCAACCTCCTGCCGGGCTTCCCGATGGACGGTGGTCGAGTCCTCCGGGCACTGCTGGGTCGGACGCGCACGTTCGCCCGCGCGACCCAGATCGCCGCCGAGGTCGGCAAGGCCTTCGCCATCCTGCTGGGGCTCTTCGGCCTCCTGGCGGTCTTCAACCCCTTCCTGATCGCCATCGCCTTCTTCATCTACATCGGCGCCGCGAGCGAGGCCCAGCAGACCATCATGAAGGCTGCCTTCGAGGGCATGACCGTCCGCGACATCATGACGCCGGTCGAACGCGTCCAGACGGTGGGTCCCGACACCTCCGTTGCCGACCTCATCGACGTCATGTTCCGCGAGCGCCACACGGGTTACCCCGTCGTCGCCGGCGGCGACGTCGTCGGCGTGGTCACGCTCGACGACGCCCGCGCCGTCCGCGACGTCGAACAGGAGGCCTACACCGTCGCCGACATCATGACGACCGAACTCGTCACCGTCGAGGCCGGTGAGGACGTGATGGACGCGCTCCAGACGCTCGAGGAGAACGATGTCGGTCGCCTGATCGTGCAGGACGACGAGGCCTTCGCCGGTCTCCTCACCCGGACCGACATCATGACCGCCCTCTCCATCCTCAAGACCGGCGGTCAGCTGGACCGGGGGCCGGTCGGAGCCGAGCCCGGCGAGCCGGAGGAGCCGGTGGTCCGGTCCTGACCGCGGTGAGGGACTGTCGATCCCCGGTCATTCGACTGCGGGACGAGAACCTATCGGGGACGGGGTCTTCGATGAGCCAGTGACCGGTAATGCCCACACCGCCGACGCGGACCACCAACACCTTCGACGGCCTGACCGTCCTCGACGCCTCCCGTGTGCTCGTTGAGCCGTTCTGTACGATGCAACTCGGCGACCTCGGGGCCGATGTCCTCATGCTCGAGCGGCCGGGCGGCGGCGACCAGACCCGCCGCTGGCATCCCCCGACGTGCGAGGACCAGAGCGCCTGCTACCTCAGCCTCGACCGGAACAAGCGCTCGCTGACCCTGGCCCTCGCCGCCGAAGAGGGCCAGGAGGTGTTCCGAGACCTCCCGAGCGAGGTCGACGTTCTCGTCGAGAACTTCCGGGTCGGCTAGATGGACGATTTGGGCCTCGACGACGGTAATCTCGTCGAGCACAACCCCGGCCTGATCTACTGCTCGCTGTCGGGCTACGGCAAGTGGGGCCCGAGACGGACCGGCCCGCCTACAACAGCATGATGCAGGCCGAGAGCGGCCTGATGAGCATCACCGGCGTTGAGGCAGCCCCCCAGTGCGCGTCAGCGTCGCCATCGCCGACATCGGCGCCGGGATGTACGCGACCCAGGCCATCCTGGCGGCCCCCCCTGGAGCGCGAACTCGGCGACCGGACCGACCAGAAGATCGGCGTCAGTCTGTTCGACGGACAGGTCGCCTGGATATCCTACATGGCCTCCTCCTACTTCGCGACCGGGCAGCCGCCGGGGCGGATGGGCAGCAAACATCCGAGTCTCGCGCCCTACCAGGCCTTCGAGACCCCGGACGGGTACGTCCTCGTCGCGACCGCCTCCGAGCACCTCTGGCCAACGTTCAGTCGCGCGATCGACCAGCCGGACCTGGTCGAGGACGAACGGGTCGCGACGACCGCCGACCGGGTGGCGAACCGGGCCGACCTGGACCCAACCCTCGCCGCCGAGTTCGAACAGTACTCCACCGCCGAGGCGGTCGGGGAGCTGGAAGCCGCCGGCGTGCCGGTCAGTCGCGTCCACGAGATGGCCGAAGTCTTCGAGCACCGGCAGGTGCAGGCCCGGGACATGCACCGGAGCGTGGACCATCCGACGGTCGGGCGCGTCGAGATGCCCGGCAGCCCGATGCACTTCTCGAAGACGCCCACGTCGATCGACCGGCATCCGCCCCTGCTGGGCGAACACACCGAGGAGATCCTGCGGGAAGTCGGGTACGACCGCGAGACGATCGCCCTCCTGGCGGATCGCGACGTCGTCTGAACGCCAATCCTCACCGTCCCGTCGTCGCTGCGACTCCCGGGTCGATCCCTCGCAGGCAGCACGGTTCGAGTCCGTGCCCTCGCGCTCACGGTCGCGAGCGTTCGGTGTGAGGATTGAACCGGAGGACGACGGTCGCCTCACTCCGTTCGGCGCTGCGACTTCCAGGGCTCGATTCTCGCCTTCCGGCCTCGCAGCTCCTCACTTCGTCCGTCGCAGCAATGCTCGCGGGTCGCTGCCTCGCGGCTCCGCCACTCGGCCACCCCGGGACTCTCGCTTCGCTCGAGTCTCGCGGGCGCTCCCCGCTCGCTCGTTCCGAGACCGCTCGCGTGCGCTCGCGGTCTCGAGGTCCGGGTGCGAGAATTGAACCGGAGGAAGACGGTCCTGCTCGCGGTGCTCGCTTCGCTCGCCCCGCTGTGCGGGCTGCGACTTCCAGGGCTCAATTCTCGCCTTCCGGCCTTGCAGCTCCTCACTTCGTTCGTCGCAGCAAGGTCCGGGTGCGAGAATTGAACCCGCGTCTCAGCCTCCACAAGGCTGAAGGATAGTCCACTACCCTAACCCGGACGCGGTGAGCACCCGTTAGTATCCCGTTCGCCGCAAAATACGTTACGACTCGCTTGGCGGGTCTGGCTCCCTCGCCCGGCAACTGCCCCAGTTCCCGCCAGATCCAACTTACCAACGGTGCCGTGACGAGCCCGCGTTCACACCGGACCATCGGCAACACAATCCGGGCCAACGCGCTTATCGGGACCCAGCGACTACGGCGACCAAACAGTGGCCATCACGGACAAGATCTACGTCAAGAACCACCGCCAACTGGTCTCCCAGCTCGAGACGCGGTTCCCCAAGGGGGCGTTCTCGGGGGCGACGCTGGACCTCCTCTACCAGGGCGAGGGCCTCGCGAAGCTCGACGACGCGACCCGCGACCGGGTGCTGGACTTCGCCGAGGCCTTCCTGGATTGTGCCTGCGAGGCCAATCCCCACTGTGGCCACCCCGAGGAGAAGTTCGTCCGGTACCTCCTCGAACTCCGGGAACAGGGCCTGGGGCCGGACGCCATCGTCGACGTGATGGGCGACGACTACATGGTCTATGCCTACCCCGGCGACGTGCTCTCCTTCCTCGACCAGTCCGTCCGGAGCCTCGAGGCCGCCGAGAACCTCGCCGACGTCGACCGCCAACCGCAGGCCCTCGAGGAGGTTCGGCGGCTACGAGACGGCCTCGTCCGGTAGGCAATCCTCGGGCATTGTCGGCAACCTGGGTGGGCATCGAGCCCTGTTCTCAGCCCCCATTCCCAGCCCCCCGTTCCCAGCCCCTGTTCCCCAGTCGCCGGGTGCCAGCCGGCCCGTCCGATCGAAACGCTCAGGGTGGGGCCCGGGCAAGCCGCGGTATGAAATTCGCACGCGCGGACACGCCCGACGGGAACGTGGCGGGCGAACTCGTCGACCGGGCGCTCACCGCCGACGACGACACGACCTACGACCTCGACGCCGAGGGCGTCGATCTGCTGGCGCCCTGCGAGCCCTCGACGTTCTACTGCGTCGGGCGCAACTTCGCCGAGAAGATCGACCAGATGGACTACGACGTCCCCGAGATTCCGGACTGGTTCATCAAGCCCGCCGTCTCACTCCACCACCCCGAGACCCCCATCGAGTACCCCACCTGGACCGACGAATTGACCTACGCTGGCGAACTCGCGGCCGTGATCGGCGAGGAGTGCCACGACCTCGACGGCGAGGCGGCGGTCCGGGAGGTCCTCCGGGGCTGGACGGTTCTCAACGACCTCGACGCCCTCGATCAGGAGCGCCGGACGGCCCGCAAGGCCTTCGACGGGTCGGGACCGCTGGGGCCGGTCATCGAGACGACCCTCGACCCTCGGGGCATCGACATGGAGACCCACGTCGCCGGCGAGAAACGCCAGGACGCGACGACCGACCGGATGATCTTCGACCCATACCAGACTGTGGCGTTCCTCTCGAAGCGGTACACCTTCCGACCCGGGGACGTCGTCTCCTTCGGCAGCCCCGCCAACCCGGGGCTGCTCAAACCGGGCGACGTCGTCGAGATCTGGTACGAAGGGATCGGGACCCTCCGGAACGAGGTCGTGGCCCCCGGAGAGGGGTAGGCGGGACCGTTCGCATCGCACCCAGGGGGGAAGATCCGCCAGTGGTGCCCGGGTGTGCGGGTCTTTTGTGGCGACTGGTAATGCCCCTCGGTCGCGGTGACCCGGGGCGTCGCCTGCAGGACGGGTCCAGACCATCGCGAACCATGGTACCGCCACCCGCGCGACGGACTCCCAATTTAGGGGCCTATAACGAGTAAGAGGGATTAAAGAATATTATCATTATAGTTCATAACATTTTTTTACTGGCACCGCATCTCCCCGGCTGCAATAGACGCGCGACAGATCGCGATCTACCCCCCCACAATGACTTCAGACAACGACGGAACCGACGAAGTTGCGAGTCGAGTCCAGACGACGGAACCCTTCCTCCGGGATGTCGACAACGGCCCGGCCCGGGAGTTCCGGGAAAAGCTCAACAACCAGAACTTCGTGTTCGCGCCGGGGCTCTACCACGCCCTGGACGCCCGGCTGGCGGAGATGGCCGACCACGACGCCGTCTACATGTCCGGCTACTCGACGGTCCTGGGCCAGTTCGGCTTCCCGGACCTCGAGATGGTCACGATGACCGAGATGGTCG
>JAZKTI010000024.1:0-16589 GCA_036625635.1 Haloarculaceae archaeon | reverse complement strand
CCGATCCGGCGGACCCGCCCGATCCGGAGGACCCGCCAGATCCGGAGGACCTGCCCGATCCGGCGGACCCGCCCGATTCGGCGGATGCACCCGACCCGGGTGATCTACCCGACCCGGCGGATCTGTCCGAGCCGGACTCGTACCCGCCGAGGTAGGCTTCCTGCACCGCGGGATCGTCTCGGACGGCTTCGGGATCGTCGTCTGCGATGACCGCGCCCTGGTTGAGGACCACGATGCGGTCGCTGACGGTCATCACGACGTCCATGTTGTGTTCGACCAGCAGCACGGCGTGGTCGTCGGCCACGTCTTCGATGAGGTCGATGACGTCGCCGACACTTTCGGAGGAGACGCCGGCGTTTGGCTCGTCGAGGAGGAGGACCTCCGGGTCGCCCGCCATCGCGATGGCGACCTCGAGTTTCCGCATCTCGCCGTGGCTGAGTGCGGCCGCCGGTTCGGCTGCCCGCTCGGCGAGGCCGACACGGTCGAGGATCCGGTGGGCCTCCGCCACCTGCTCCTCGAAGGCGTTCACGTTCCGCCAGAACCGCCAGGAGGAACTGCTGTGGGCCTGGGCCGCAATCCGCACGTTCTCCAGAACCGTCGAGTTCGGGAAGATATTGGTTATCTGGAACGACCGGTGGATGCCCAGCAGGGCGGTCTCCTGGGGCGACCGGTCGGTGATGTCATCGCCCTGGAAGGTGATCGAGCCCGACGTCGGCGCGAGCGCTCCCGTGAGCAGGTTGAAGAACGTCGTCTTCCCCGCCCCGTTCGGCCCGATCAGGGAGGTCAGCTCCCCGGCCTCGAGCTCGAACTCGACATGGTCGACGGCCACGATCCCGCCGAACCGCTTGGTGAGCCCCGCCGTCCGGAGCATGCTACAGGTCGCAGGTCATCAGGTCAGACTCGCCGACGCCCCAGGTGGTCTGGTCCATCCCATACGTGCGCTTGGGCTCGGCCGGCTGGAGCAACGCCTTTGGCCAGTACTCCTGGTTGTCCTCCTTCGTGGGAATTACGTCGGCGACGGTCATCGGCGACCGCGCCTGGCCGTTGTACGCCTGGAACTTGTACTGGTTCTCCCCCTTTGGCGTGTCCGTGACGGTCATACCCCGGAGGGCGCCTCGAATGTCGTCGCTGTCGGTTGAACCGGACTCACGGACGGCCTGGTCGATGCCCGAGGCGGCCGTGAACGCCCCGCCGCCGAAGAGGTCCGGCCAGTACCCGTAGGTCGACGTCAGCGTCTCGGTGAAGGCCTCGTTGATCTCGTTGTCGTACTGGTTCCAGTGGAACCGGGTCGTGAACGGCCCCATGCCGACGTCCTGGAGGTCCTGTGCGGTGAAGTCCTCGCCCAGCACCTTTGCGACCGTCCCTCCCAGGGCTGCCGACCCGGCCCAGGTCGTCAGGCCACCAACGGCATTGAAGTCGTACCTGTCGGCGTTGTTCAGGAAGGTCGTGAACAGTGCGGGGAGCGTGGCGACCGTGAAGCCGGTCACGATCCCGCCGGCGTTGGCGTCCTGGGCCTTGTCCAGTTGTCCCTCCCAGTCCTCGGAGTAGGTCCGTGGCAAGGGGACCCGCCCGGTGACGGTCACGCCGTTGTTCTCGAGGACGCGCTGGTAGTTGTTCGCGACGTCCTGACCGAAGCTGTAGTCGGCGTAGTAGATGTGCACGCGGTCGATGTCGGTCTCGTTTGCCACGTAGTCGGCGCCGGCCCGCGCGTCCATCGCGACGTTCTCGTTCGCCCGGAAGACGTACTCGCTGCAGGTGTCCGGCGACCCGGTGACCGAGACCGCTGCCGCTGGCGCGGCCATGTAGGGCACCTGCGCCTGGTTCGCGACGTTCTTCGCCACCGCGTTGGCCGTGGCCGAGGAGGTGCCACCCACGAGAAAGTCGACGTTGTCCTGGTTGACGTACTCCGTCGCGATGGTCTGGCCCTCGCCGGGGTCGCCCTGGGAGTCCGAGACGATGATCTCGTAGTCCACGTCGCCGACGCTGATCGTGTACTCACCCGTTCCGGCTCCGCTCTCGGGGATCGAGGCCGCCCCGTCGCTCCGGTACTTCAACCCGGCGTAGAACGACCAGAGCGTGTGGTTTCCGTAGTAGGACAGGGCACCCGAGTGGGGATTGAGCCACCCGATGGTGACCGCGCCGGAGACCGACTGTGTGGTCGTCATGCCGTCCCCGTCGCCGGCGGTGGTCGTCGTCATATCGCCACCGTCGGCACCGTCAGATTCCGTCGTAGTCGTCGCCTCTTCCCCGTCACCGCCACACCCGGCGAGCCCAGCCACACCCGTCGCCCCCAGGAGGCTAACCGCTCGTCTTCGCGTAATGTCGTTCGAGTCCATGACTCGTGTAACCTCCGGCGAAGAACCGCATAAACACCGGCGTTAATATGTGAATCCGGCACTATCCGGTACCGTTATCCGGCTTCGCTCATCGACGCCACCGGGGCGGCCGCAGTCTGTCGATTCGTCGCTCGTCAGCGGCTCCGGTCAGCAGCCAGGAACGGTGTGCCGGGGCTCAAACGGATCAACTCTCCTCCAGATCCTCCATCGCCGCGACGACACTGCTGATGATCTTCTGTTCGCCCCGGCGGAGGTTCTTCGAGATGGCCGGTTTCGAGACGTCGAACTCCTCGGCGAGCGTGCCCAGTGTCGCCTGGCGGGGCGACTCGAAGTAGCCACCTTCGACGGCGGCCTCGAGCGTCTCCCGCTCGACATCCGAGAGGTCGCGACAGCCGTCGATGAGGTGGAGCGCCGAGTGGGCGTTCCGGACGAGGGACTGGAGGTCCGGGTGGCTCTGCTCGTGGCGTGAGACGACGTCGAACTCGTTGTTCTTCTCGAGGTCCGATAGCGTGACGTCCGCCCGCTCGGCGGAATCGAACCCGATGTGCCAGACCTCCTCGCCGGCCTCGATGTAGAAGGGGCCGGTAATGTAGCCGTCGTTCTGCCGGATGATCTCCATTGCGTCCGTCTCGTCGATGACGGTCCTGATGTGGGCGGTGTGGTCCCACCGCTTGAGTAGCGCGAAGTCGTGCATGTTCCGGTGGTTCCGGAGGGCCGTCAGGCCGCCGGCGAGGTGCCCCCGATCGTCCCCGTCGACCACCATCCGCGTCTCGAGTTCCCGGGCCGACTCGTCGAACTCCCACTGGAAGGTCGAGAAGGCCACGTCGTGGTCCGAGGAGGTATCGATGAATGGGCAGTCGTACTGCTCCATCTCGAGTTCGTAGTCGATCATCGGGGGGCTCTCACACAGTAATGGAGAGGCCGGTAATTAATCCTGTCCCAATCCTGCGCGCGTGCCTCAGGTGAAATGCGTTGGCCCGTGGTGTCAGTCAGGCTCGCCCGCTGCGAGCCCCCGGGGGGTCGCGGCCGGGCCTCGGAATCTGTATCCGGTCGACCGCTGGAGGAGCACTCAGTGGAGGAACCGGACGAGTTCGTCGGTCACGTCCTCGGTCCGCTCGATGAAGAAGAGGTGAGACCCGCCCTCGTCGAACCGATCGACGGTGACGTCCGGGAGTCCGGCCGCCAGCAGGTCGGCATTCGCCACCGGGACCACCCGGTCGCGTTTCCCGTGCATGACGAGGGCCGGCACGTCCACCTCCGGGAGTCGATCGTGGACGTCGAAGGCCTCGACGGCGGCACCCTGCCACTGGCGCGCCCGCTCGGGGGCGTCGGTCTCGAGACGGGCATCGACGATATCCCCGACGAGGTCCTGCCGGTCCGCCCAGAACGACGGGGTGAACGCGGGCTCCATCTTGTACCTGATCGCCGCCCGCTCGTCGTACTCCTCGGGCACCTCGAACATCCGCTCCAGCGTCTCCTCGGGGACGGGAACCGCCTCCTCGCCGCCGGGAGTCGTACACAGCAGCGCGACCGAGGCCGCCCGGTCGTAGTCGAGGGCGTACTGCTGGGCGATCATCCCGCCCAGACTGGCCCCGACGACGTGCGCAGAGCCGACCTCGGCCGCCTGGAGGACGGCCTCGAGGTCGCCTGCCATCGCCGGAACCGTGTACGGGCCCTCCGGGACGGCCGAGTCGCCAGTCCCGCGGTTGTCGAAGACGAGGACGTCGAACTCCTCGACGAGCGCCTCGCGCTGCCAGTCCCACATCCACCGCGCGTAGCCCAGTCCCTCGACGAGGACGACGGTTTCTCCGTCGGGCACCCCGTCCCGCTCGTAGGCCAGACTGACCCCGTCGTGATCGGCGTATGGCATACCCGACCACCGGGTCGCGCCCCGTGAAAACCTTTCTACGCGACGGGGCCGGGTCAGCGGGTCTTCGCTGCCCGGCACCCGGCGACGTAGCCGGTGGCGATGGAGACGCCGCTGCCGGACTTCTCGGCGGCGAGGTCGTAGCCCCCCAGCACGGCCCCGGCCGCGCGCAGGTTGTCGAACTCTGGCGTGCCATCGGGGTCGAGCGGCCGGAGCTGGTCGTCGGTCCGGACGCCGAAGTGCGCGAAGGGGTGGGTCCCGAAGAATTCGTCGTCGAACCAGTCGTACCGGTCCGGGGGCGCCTCGACGTGGCAGCCGAACAGCGGCTCCCGGACCGACGTCCGGTCGGACCGGATGCCGCCGCCGGTCAGCCCACCGGTCGCAAGGACGAATGCCCCGGCCTCCAGGCGTTCGTCGCCGTCGCCCAGCACCACGCCCTCGACCGCATCCTCGGTAGTTTCGACGTCGGTGACGCGGCCGTCGGTGACCTCGACGCCGTCCCGTTCGAGCGCAGCTGTGAGGAGGGTGCCCAGCCGGCGGCCCGGAATCGACGGCGGACCGAGGGGCACCTCGAAGACGTCCGCGTCCAGGTGGTCGGCGATCGTGTCCCGAATCGCCTCGTGCTCAGTCCTGCCCAGGACCGCCGGGAGACCGACCCGTCCCTGGGACTGGTGGTAGGTGTAGATGGCCTCGGCGAGGGCGGTGCGGACCGACCTCGCGGAGTCCTCACCGCCCGTGTCTGGGACCGGCTCGTTCGCGTCCAGGGCAGCGGCCATGGCGGGGACGGGCGACTCGGCCGTACCGTCGGCGGGAAACCGAACGGTGACGCCGGTCGTGGAGAAGGGGACGCCGGCCGCCTGCAATCGGTCGGCCACCAGGTGGGCGTCCATGGCCGTCGAGTCCTCGAATCCCACGAGGAGCATGTCGTCGGTCCGGGCAGCGAGCCCGGGGGCGACGGCCGTCGGGTACCGGGCAGTGGGCTTCGTGGCGCCGCCCGCCGTCGGCACCAGTGCATTCAGCCCGGTGTGTCCGCCGCGGTAGGCGTCGCCAGCGACGTCGTCGAACAGGGCGAGGCCCTCGCGGACGGCTTCGAGGCCGACGGTCGGGTAAGGGTGCTCGGTCGGGAGGTCCGGAATCGCCTCGAAGGGGTCCCGGAGCGGTCCCTCCCCATCGGGCGTGTAGCCGAGGACGTCGATCAGCCCGCTCGCGGCCCGGAGGGTCGTCTCGCCATCGGAGACGAGTCCGACCGTGGCGCCCCGATCGGCCCGGGCGGCGGCGAGTGCGGCCATCGAGCCCGCCAGGCCGCCCCCGACCACGAGGACGTCCGAATCGACGCTCACGGGAGGTCCCCCAGGTCCTCGACCCACTCCTTGCCGGGGTCGAACCGGGCGTACTCGACCGGGTGGGCCCCCTTCTGGAGGGCCGCGTCGCGGTTCATCGTCGTCGCTTGCAGCTGGTAGTTCCGGGCGGCCTGGGTCAGTTGCTCGCCCCAGAGGGCGTGTCGCTGGCCCTTCCACCGTTCCTCGAAGAGATCGTTTGCAGCCCGGCGCACGGTCCGCTGGCCCTCGGCCGGGTGGAGTTCGGCGGCCATCCGGTGGACGCAGCGACCTCCCTGGCAGGTGCCCATCGACGCCCGCGTCCGGATTCTGACCTCGTTCAGGTCGGCCGTCTCCCCGGTCTCGTCGTCGATCGCGTCCCGGACCTCGGCTCGGGTGACCGCCTCGCACTCACAGACCACGGGGTTGGGATCGCCCCCGGTGTCGAGAACGTCGGTCGCCCGGCTGCCGAGGCGGTCCGCACTCCGGCTGGCGACGGGCGGTGACAGGCCGAAGTCCGCCATCGCGTCCCCGAGCACCGCCGCGTCATCGCTCCCTGGCAGGGGAACCTGATCCGTCCGGCACGGGCGGTCGATGCCGAACTTGGTACAGACGTGGTCGGCGACGGCCTCCGCGACGCGCCGGTAGGTCGTGAACTTCCCGCCGACCACGGTGCTGATGCCCCAGAGTCCATCCCGGGATTCGTGGTCGAGGACCGCGAAGTCCCGCGAGACTGCGCCCGGTTCCGTCCCGCCGCTGCCCGCGGACTCGTACAGCGGCCTGACTCCCCAGTACGATCGGAAGGGACGCGCGTGGGCCAGGTCCGGGAGGACGTCGGCGAGTTCCGACAGCAGGAATTCGACCTCCCGGGCCTCCTCTGGGTAGTCTTCGGGGTCGTCCACGGGCTCGTCCGTCGTTCCCAGGATCGCGTTCTCGCCGTGGGGGACGACGATGTCGCCCTCGGATTTCGGGCGGCACCGGTTGACCACGGTGTCGAGGGCAGCGAAGCGCTGGATCACCATGGCGCCCTTCGAGTGTGCCAGATCGACGTCACACCCGGCCATCCCGGCCACCTCGCCCGCCCACGGGCCGGTGGCGTTGACGACGTAGTCCGCCTCGATCTCCTCGATGGCTGCCGGGCCGGGGCCGCGTTCGGTCGGCGACTCGCTCCGAACGCGGACGGAGTCGACCGCCTCGTCTGAGCGGTCGATCCCGAAGACCCGAGTGTGGGTCTCGATCGTAGCCCCGTGGTTCAATGCGGCCGTTGCGTTGGCGACGGTCAGGCGGAAGGGATCGACGACCGCGTCCGGGACGGCCAGTGCCGCCTCGACGTCCGGCGAGAGTGTCGGTTCCCGCTCGCGGGCCTCCTCGCCCGAGAGCCGTTCGGTCGGGATGCCACACTTCTCGCAGGCCGCCTGTTTCGCCTCGAGGTAGTCGGCCGCGTCTCCAGGGAGACTGACGAAGAGGCCACTGGTATCCTCGATGCAGTGTCCGGCAATCTCGCGGAGAACGCGATTCTCCTCGATGCACTGGCGTGCGGTCACGGGGTCCTCGTTCGCGTACCGCGCCCCGCTGTGCAAGAGGCCGTGCATTCGCCCCGTCGTCCCCGCGGTCAGGGTCCCTGCCTCGACCAGTGTCACCTCGAGACCCCGCATCGCCAGGTCCCTCGCCACGCCGGTGCCGGTCACCCCGCCACCGATCACCAGAACCTGTGGCGTGTAGCCCATCGGATCGTCCGGGCCTCCGGTCGGGTTGCACTTACGTGTACCGGGGCCGACACGCATACGCAACCGCCCCCTTGCGGTTTCTCGGGTCGCTCACCGGTACGGGGTCCCTTACAGGTCCCGATTCGTTCAGAGGCACCGATTCGATCACCGGTGGCGCTCGCCCGTGCCCCCGGTGATGGCACAGGCGAGGGCCCCCATCGCCCCGCCGGCGTCGCCGAGAGCGGTGAGTTCGACCCGTGGCGGCGAGTCGCCCAGGAGGGCCGGGAGCCGATCGCAGACGGCGGACACGACGGCAGATCGGTTCTCGACGGCGACGCTGCCGCCGATCGCGACCAGATCCGGGTCGAACGCGCGGACGAGGATCGACACGCCCTGGGCGTGCCAGCCGACCGCACGCTCCCGGACCGTCTCCGCGAGTGGGTCCGTCGCCTCATAGATGGTCCGAGCGTCGAGGGCCTCGAGGTCCAGTGCGGTCTCGAGACCGTCCGCGTGGGCGAGGTGGCGGGCGTAGTCGGGCAGGTTCGCCCCGCTCGCGTAGCCTTCCCAGTGCCCGGTCCCGCCGCAGCCACACAGCGCGGGCCCCCTTCGATCCAGCACGAAGTGGCCCGCCTCGACCGCGTTCCCGGTCGCACCGACCACCGGCTTGCCGTCGACGATCGCCCCGGCCCCGATGCCCGTCGAGACAGTGAGGTAGACGAGGTTCGCCACGTCAGGCTCCCTGACGAACCGCTCGCCGATGGCGGCTGCCGTGGCGTCGTTGTAGAGGTGGAGATCCGCGTCGAGGACGTCCTCCACGGGATCGACCAGCGGCACGCGGTCCAGGGCGAGGTTCGGCGGGTCGACTGCGACGCCGGCAGGTCGGTCGAGCGGCCCCATCGAGCCGATTCCGGCGGCGACGACCGACGAGGGTTCGACCGCTGCCGCTGCGCAGACGTCCTGAAGGAGGACGCGAACTTCGCTTGCGAATGCCTCAGGGCTGCCGTCCGGCGTCGGCCGGGCGATGTTCGCGAGTATCGTCCCGTCGCCGCTGCCGATGACTGCACGAACGGTGGTCGCCCCCACGTCGAGCCCCAGAAACGTCGTGTTCGTCCCGGAGGTTTCGAAACCGCCGGTGCTCGCCGTCTCCTCGCTGGCCTCATGGCCCGTCATCGTCGGTTGGCCTGATGGTCGCCACTCGGCTGACCCTGCAGTCCCGTTTCTCCCACGGCACCGCTGTGACCCTCTGAACCGTGGTCTGCCGTCATCTTCGGCCCCTCCTCGATACGTCACCACCGTATAGCACCCCGCGCTCTCCGTCGAGTGTGACCTCTCGTCCCTCGGCGGTGCTCGGCGGGTCCGCGTGACAGATCATCGGGATCCCGAGTTCCCGGGCCACGATAGCCGCGTACCCGGTCCTGCCGGTATGGGCGTCGACGATGCCATCGATCCTGCTCGGATCGCCCTCGAACTCGCCGGCGAAGTCCACGGGAACAGTCAGGATCGCTCCATGAGGAACGTCCGTTAGGTCCCCATCACCGACCGGGTGGAGCGGGCCGGTCGCGACGCCGGTGACCACCGGCCGACCGGTGGCGAGTGTCTCCGAGACGATGTGAACTTTGAGCATGTCCGAGGTATCGACGCCTTCGAGCTCGGTCATCATGCCTGCCAGGACGACGACGGTGTCACCGCCCTCGGCAACCCCGGCGGCGAGTGCCGCCTGGACGGCCTCGCCGACGACGGCGTCGATGGTGTCGGCGTCGAGGGACGCGTGCCCCGGCACGATGCCCCAGGAGAGGGTCAACTGCCGGCGGACGCGTTCGGTCGGGGTCGACGCGACGATCGGCATGCTCGGGCGGTACTTGGCGGCCTTGCGGGCGGTGTATCCCGATTCGCTGGCGGCGACGACGGCCGTCGCGCCGAGGTCTCGAGCCAGAAACCTGGCAGCCCGGGCGAGGCCGTCGGTCCGGGTATCCGCTGCCGGCGGAACCCGTTGGTCGCGGCGCTCGGCGTACTCGTCGCTCCCTTCGACGTCGTGGACGATGCGCGTCATCGTCTCCACGACGCGGACCGGGTCGACGCCGATCGCCGTTTCCGCCGAGAGCATGAGGGCGTCCGTGCCATCGAGGACCGCGTTTGCGACGTCCGAGGCCTCGGCACGGGTCGGCCGGCGCTCGTGGACCATCGAGTCCAGCATCTCCGTGGCCGTGATGACGGGGCTGCCGGCTCGCTGGCACTGTCTGATAATCCGCTTCTGGATCATCGGGACGTCTTCCAGGGGGCACTCGACGCCCAGATCCCCCCGTGCGACCATCACCCCGTACGCTGCATCGATGATCTCTTCGACATTCTCGACGGCCCCCGCCCGTTCGATCTTCGCGATGACGGGCACGTCGGCACCCCGATCCTCGAGTTCCGCGTTGATCTGAATGACGTCCCCGGCCGTCCGGACGAAGCTCGCGGCCACGAAGTCGATCTCGGCTCCGGCGGCGAGGTCGAGTTCGGGGCGATCGGCCTCGGTCACCATCGGCACCCCGAGGTCCACGCCGGGAGCGTTTACCCCGGTTCGTCCCTCGAGCGTCCCACCCGAGTCCACGGTCGCTGTCACCTCGTCGTCGTCGATGGCAGTGACCGTCGTCTCGATGCGGCCGTCGTCGAGCAAAACAGCGGCCCCAGGTGACGTCGCCGCCAGTGACGTCGAGACGCCGACCACGTCACCCTCGACAGTCTCTCCCGGGACGAACCGAACAGTGGTCCCCTCTCCTAGTGTCACCGGCTCCGGCACGGGGGCTGTACGAACCTCGGGGCCGGCGAGGTCGAGCAGGACGCCGATGGGGCGGTCCGTGGCCGCCTCCACGGTCCGGACGATCCGGACGATCCGGCGTCGATCTGCCGTCCTGCCGTGACTCGCGTTGAGGCGAGCCACGTCCATCCCGGCCTCCACGAGCGACCGGACGGTCGCTTCGTCGTCCGAGGCGGGTCCCAGGGTACAGACGATCTTCGCGCTGTGGTGGGGTATCGCCCCAGTGGAGCCCGTCGTCATAGGCCAACGTCGGCCGGTTTCGGCATGAATCTGACGGGGAGACGGGGGTTCTGTGGCTCGAGGAGTGGGTCAATCGGAGAAGCGGAGGCCAGGGCAACAGGAGCTGAGACTGGAGTTCTCGATGCACACGGCTCGTCTCTCGGTCGGTCTCAGAAGTAGCCTTGGTCGATTGGGTTGTTGATTATCTCGAAGATTTCGCTCGCCCGGTAGAATCGATTCCGCTCTTTCCCGGTGAGTTCTTCGAGTAGCCCGACGTCCTCGAGTTGCCGGACCAGGCGATTCGCTGTACTGTATTCGACGTCCACCCGGTCGGCCGTTGTGTTCACGTCACGGTGGGAATCCTCGAAGAGTCGCATGACCAACTCGAGAATATTCGCAGATCGCTCGCTCTGGTAGCGGTGCTGGTACTCCTCTCGAAGGTCGACCAGCAGGGTTGCCCGCTGCTGAGCCTCGTCTGCCTGCGACTGCACACCACGGAGGAAAAAAGGAGCCACGCTTCCCACTCGCCCCGCTGGCTGAGTGGCAGCAGGATAGCGACGTAGTCTGACCGAGGTCCGTTGAAATACGAGCTCAGGGAGAGGTATGGCTCAGGCAACAGGCCGTCCCGCTGTACGAGGAGACTGATCAACAACCGCCGGAGTCGGCCGTTTCCCTCGAGAAACGGATGGATGGTCTCGAACTGGTAGTTGATAAGCCCGATACGAAGGGGCGGAGTGAGGTCAGTATCCCGGTTCGCGTACTCGAGTAACTCCTCGAGCAAGTTCGGGATCTCGTTCGGTGGTGGCGGAACGTACCGAGCGTCCTGGACGTATGGCGTCCTGCCGATGACGGTCTGGCTCGTGCGGAGTTCGCCAGGATTCGCTTCGTCCCCGCGGACACCCGAGACCAATCGGTGCTGCATCTCACACAATAACTCGAAGGTGACAGGGTCACCAGCTGATATCCCCGCCAGGCCGGGTGTCAGCGCATGCAGATCCCTTCACCGGTGATCGAACGGGCCACGAGGACGAACTCATCGGGACGAAGGAGAACACCGACGAGTACGCCTACCAATGGGCGATAGTCCACCTGGTCGGCAATGCCGTTCCGATTGTGCTGGATGCTCGGCCAGTCCGAGGAGGTGAGTCTCGGATGGCAATCGTCAAAGACCTGCTCGCCTCGGGGGAGAATCTCGTCCCCGTGGATAACCCCCTGATGGACCGGGAGTTCGATTGCCAGCACGTCCTGGAGAGTATTAGTCAGCGCGGGCTGTCGTCTGACGTGCCCAAGCGGATGCAGACCAGCGAGAAAGCTCAGGGAAAGCGGGTGCTCCAACACGGCCAAGATCGGTACGAGACCGATCAAACCCTCCATCTCGGAACCAACGAGTGCACGAGACCACGCTGATCTCCTGGCGCAAAGAGAACGCTGAGCAGCACGACCGTCGACAGTCCTCGGTATTTATGACCAATGCCGGGAGCGGATGGCCCACTGAGTACGGGTACCGATGGGTAATCGAGAGTGAGTACAGGTCGATCAACCGGGTCGTGGCCGCGACGTTGTCGACGAATGTGGGACTGGGATCCTTGTACTTCGCGTTCGGCCGCCTGCTGTACTCGATCGGGCGAGCCATCGATATACTCGTCCAGGTCGAGGTAACTGGGGAGCATACTCACTTCCCGATCGTGACGGCAGACAATGCGCTCACGTTGTTGAGGAGACGGTGATTGGGCAAACAGCCCCTCGAGTCTCCAGAATACCCGTTTTTGAGTGGTGATACTGAATGTACTCCCGAAAAATCCCCGAAAAAGTTGGCCAGTGACCAAGAATGGCGTCCGGAGATACGGCCCGGATCAGAGTCGGTGACGAAACCCGCCCGAAACCACGCATTGCAGGTCCTATAGACCTGGTGGAGTCTCGCCGTCCACAGGGTAACCTTTTGTATCGCGTTATACGGTTTATTTGTTCGGCGTTGCGGAGCCGAAAGGACCGAATCATTGCTCACGAGGATGCGCTCCGGGAAGAGAGTACAGCTGATGAAGCGCATCGATGGTGCGCGAGGAACCCCCTGCATCCAAACGGGGCGTGTCGACCACGAACTCCGAACGGTCTGCCCACAGATCGGATCGAGTTCCACAGGCTGGGGTGCCTCAGTCAGGTCTCCCGTCGTCGATCACACGCAGGTGGTCGGGTGCCGTCGACCCTCGGCTACGACCGGGGTCTCGGCACGTTACCCCAGGGGTGGGAGGCCGAATACCACTGCTCCAGACGGTTCTATGCACCAGCTGCTGTACACTCGGAGCTGAATCCGTCTCCGGTTGGTGAGCAATACGGCCAGGAGGGTGCAAGGTGACAGTTCGGGAGTAGTCCTCGGTGGGAGCGAAAGGAGCGGAGAAGGTCGCCACGTGCCAGGACCTTCGGGTGAACACTCCAGGACGCTACCGAATCGTCTGTTCCTCCGAAGGCGGCAGCTATTCCACCGCACGGGACTGATCGAAATCCGAGGTCGATGAACCCCGGAACCCCCCAAACCAGATGGTTCGGGCGATCCTATGGAGGGTCGGGTGAAACCCGTTGCCGTGTCTGTTCGTCGGCGTCCACACCGAGTTGTCCTGTGGTACCACAATACGATACCGACCAGACCAAGTAACACAATACTTGTCTGGCGCGTATTACACCGCCGAAGAGTAGAGCGATCAGCACACGACAGTCAACGGTATCTGGGCCGTTTACACATTCCGAACGAGAGTCCGGTGGGATGCCGGAACGAATCTCGGGCCCACGCACGGATCACGTCTGAAGAGTCGCCATGAACACGATCACGGCAGTCACCACCTGTTGCCCGAGAGGATTACGTCCGAAGGCGGGATTTTCCCCTTTTCGGGCTCACCGGGGTTCAGGTGCTTCGGACCGAAATCCGGCCGGGTCCGGTGGGGGTGAAGCGCCGTGGTCGGTCATCTTACAATCCGTGGCTCCCGAGCAGTACTCCCCGGGAACTGAACGGGTCAGCGACAGTCGGAACTGAGTGCCACCGGAAAGATGGAGTGTGTGCCTTACTTCCACGTGGATCCACACGGTTTGCCCGACCCAGGGTCGTTCCAATCTCCAGGACCAGCCAGGAAATCGGGAACTGGAGGCAGCGACACCCCCAACGTGGGATGGCCAGGCGCAGGCTGATATTGTCACCTTGACCCGGGGGGTCAAAGGTCGACAATCCGGGGTGGAGGCTCTTACTCGATGGAGACGCCTGCGGAAGATAATTATAGGCCCCTGCATCCAGATACAATTTATATTAGGAAATTTAGTGCTATATACCACATTCACCACTCGGTCGTTGACACTACTTCCATGGATCTGGCACTTTAGATAGGTCTACCTTCCCAAATAACGCCCCTTATCTGGAATACTGGGGATAAATTGATGGTCCTGGCAGCTGATGGACCGGATATGGCGACAGAGGAGGTCGACGCGACTCGGACGACGGTAAAGACGTACGTCCCGGCCTACCAGCGGGCAGCGTGGGATGGCCACGCCGATGACCTGGATATGTCCCGGAGCGAGTTCGTGCGCTCGATGGTCCAGGCGGGCCGCCGGGGGTTTGGGGACGAGGAGGCCGCGGCCCCAGACTCTGCAGGTCCGGATTCGGATACTCCCCCGGAGGCAGGGGAAACTGCCGAATCCGCAGTTGGTGATGGGGACGATCAGCGCCCGTTCGAGACGCGCATCCTGAACGCGCTCTCGAAGAGCGAGTACCTGAGTTGGGACGAACTCGTCGAAACCGTGACCAGCGACATCGAAGGCCAGCTCGAAACGACCGTTCAGGACCTCCAGGCGGACAATCTCGTCCGATACAGCGGTCCCAACGGCGGCTATACCATCGACGAATGAGCACCAACCTCGACGGGGACTCCGAGGAGTCCCCCGATGACCCCATAGAGTACTTCCTCGAGGACATCACCTACCAGGGGAAAACTCCCCGGACAAGAGAGGCCTACGGCCGAGTGCTCCGGACGTTCGAGTCGTATCTCGAATCTCGGGATCTCTCGCTGGCCCAGGCCAACCACCGTGACTGTATGGCCTACGTCCACCAGTTGCGCGGCACCGTTGCGCCAAGTACAGTCGCGTCTTACGCCTCCTACCTCCATCGGTTCTACGACTACATGCTCCAGGTCGGTGTCTTCGAGGAGAATCCGATGACGCTGGTTCTCGAGGAGATAGACGAGTCGATCAACACCGACCCCGCCAGGCGAGACATTTCGGTGCCCGAGATGCGCCGGTTCGTCGCGACCATCGTCCATCCGCTGGATCGTGCCATCGTGGTCACTCTCCTGAAAACCGGCCTTCGCGCCGGCGAACTCTGCAACCTCGATCGTCGAGACCTGACGCTCGAAGCCGCACCGGATACTCACGACGGCTCACGAGCAGCACTCGATGGCCGACCAAATTCACTGTACGTGCCACCCGAACCGACGATCGAGGCCACGTACAACGGGGAACTCAGATCCGCGTCCAACAAACGCCAGCGGGCGACCACCACTCCCGTCGACGACGAACTTGCGACGACGCTACGACGCTGGCTCGCGATCCGCCCGGATCCCCGTTCCGATGCGTCGCCACTCTTTTGCAGCACGGCAGATACCTGGGGTGCGCGCCTCACGACAGACATGGTCCACCACGTCGTCGAGCGCCACGCGAGGGACTTCGGGTGGTACGAGACCGGCGGCGGTCTCGAAGAGAACGTGACGCCACACTACTTCCGTCACTTCTTCACCACCCGTCTCCGCGACCGCACTGGCGACCGGGGCATCGTCAAATATCTCCGTGGGGACGTCGCACAGGACGTCATCGATACCTACACGCACGATTGGGGGAGTCGTGTCCGCGAGGTCTACGAGGAACACATCTATCGGTTTCAGTGACATCGACGCACACTCACGTACGCCGTCGTCGCTGCGCCTGTTTTCTCGGGGACATTCCTCCCCGCTCATCGACGTTCTCACCGACTTCCCCATTACTCTCTCCGACACAGCGCTCGCATCAGGTCAGTATCAATCTCGCCTCCTCTCGTGTGGAAAGAGCGGGGCTTGGGCGCCGGTACTGGCGACACCGTCGTAGTGGGTTCGGTGTGGGGCCGCCAACCGATAAACTATATATCGCGATAGGAAAGCTTATCGGTCAGGCCGGCGCCGGTATCGATCTGCAGCGGTAGGGGACTCCGGTGGCCCCGCACACTCGGACGCGGATGGACCCCATCCTGATCGAGCATTCAGTCATCGAAGAGAGTGCCGCTGCTCCGGGTCGGAGTCAAGACATCGTCCGATATGGCGGGACGAGGACAACGAGGCCCTGCGTCCGGGCCGAATCGAGACCAAACCGGCCGGTTCCGACGGAGCGGTGGCGTCGGCCCTCGGGATATCTAGCCTCCGCCGAAGGTTTTCTTGATCTGGTCCTGCCACTGCTTGATATCCTCGATATCGTGAGCCAGGGAGTCCAGGCGTTCCTCCACCTCCACGTCCGAGACTTGTTCCTTGAGGTCCTCGATTTCGCCCTCGACGTCCTCGATGGAGCCCTGGAGGTCCGCAACTTCGCTGCTGACGCCGTCGACATCCTCGCGGACCCCGTCCACGTCCGATCCAACGCCCTCGACGTCCGTGCGGACCTCGTCTATGTCCGATCCAACGCCGTCGACGTCGTCGCGAATATCGTCGACGTCGTCGGTTACCTCATCGATCGTTTCCCGAACGTCGTGGACGATGGTATTGACGTCCTCCATCTCGGCCCCCACCTCGTCGAGTTCGGAGTCGAAGGAGTCCAGGTCCTCGCGGACATCCGTGACCGTCCCCTCGAGGCTCGAAACGACGTCCGAAAGCGAATCCACCTTCTGGGAGTTGTTCCCCATACTGTCCTGCACGTGTTCGATCTGGGTCTCGAGGTCGTCGATGTCGGCCTGAAAGCCCTTGATGATCTCCGTGGCAGTCCCGCTTTCATCGAGGAAGTCCTCGAGGGCGTCAGTATAGGCACGGAGGTCGGAGACGTCGGATTGGAGTTTCTCGATCCGGGCTACCACGCTGCCACCCTCCTGACCGGCGATCTCGAAGGCCTGGCGAAGGAGCTTGACGTCGTCCGCTGAGACGTTGTTCTGCCGGAGTTCGGTCGCGAGGGCCGAAACGAGGTTACTCCCCTGGATCTCGACCTGGCCACCGCCACCGCCAGTGCTGCCGCCTCCAGCACTCGCGCCGTCACCGCCACTGCTGCCGCCTCCAGCACTCGCGCCGCCACCGCCACTGCTCCCGCCTCCAGCACTCGCGCCGCCACCGCCACTGCTCCCGCCTCCAGCACTCGCGC
>JAZKTI010000023.1:0-16770 GCA_036625635.1 Haloarculaceae archaeon | reverse complement strand
CCTCCCCAGCCGACTGCGGTGCTCGACCCTCGCTTCGCTCGGGTCTGCGCTCCTCGCTCACTCCGTTCGCTCGGAGGTTCGCCGGCTTCGCCGGCTCACCATACCGAGGCCTCCCTCCGGTCGGCCTCGCGCCTCGCCCCTCGCGCGACCGCCTCGCGGCCTCGTTCGGGTTCGCTTCGCTCACCCTTTACTCGGCACGCTCGACGGCACGCGCCATCTGGAGGGGCGCAGAAGCCTGGACGTTCGGCTCCTTCCCCGCTACCAGCAGATCCCAATTCCTGGCGGTCCCGTGAGGCCGGAGGCCGAACGGGACCTCGCAAGTCGCAGCCAGCGCAGGCGCGAGGCGCCGAGCAGGACCGTCTTCTGGCGTCCTCGTGAGCGAGCACGGCGAGCGAACGAGGTTCCCCCGAGGGAGCTTGCAACCGAGGGGGAGCTCGTCAGAGCTTGCTCTGACGGTGGCTCGAGGGACGAACGAAGTGAGTCCCTCGGCGTCCTCGCGAACGAAGTGAGCGAGGGCTCAGGAGAGCGTGCTCTCCTGGCGGACTGAACGGGCGAACCTTGCGTGCCGGCGCAGCCGGCACGTTATAAGGAGGCGGCGGAGCCGCCCCTCAGCTCGCGTGCGTCTCAGCGGGCACTATCCGAGGGACCGAAGCGACTGAGGATAGTGCCCGCTGAGCGTGCGCCGCGTGGCCGAGCGAAGCGAGGCCACGGATTGTGCAAGCGGCGAACGCAGTGAGCCGCGGGCGAGAGCGAGGTGAGGGCGTGGGTGGTTGCGGGTGCGGCAGCAGTTCGGTCCGAAAGCGAGGTGAGGGCGGTCTGGCTGTTCGAGAGTTTTCAGAACAGGTCGGAAATCGGATGAGCGGAGCCGTGAACGGAGAAACCAGGAAATCCTCCAGAAGAAGGGGGCCCCTCAGCTCACTCGGTCGGGATCTCCGAGTGGATCTTCTGCAGGTCGACGCCCTGCTGAGCGCGGTACCACCGCATACCCGCGTAGATGCCCGCGGCGAGCAGGTAGAGGATGGCCATGAATCCTATGGACCTCATGTTGTTTAGTCCGTAGACGCCGGTGGTCGCCCACAGGTAGAACACCGAGAGGAGGATGAGCATGTAGACGGTCCCAACGATGCTGATGAGCGGCACCCCGCCCGGTTCGAACCGGGACAGCCAGGTGTTCGAATACAGGTCTGGCCGACGGAAAGGCAGGAGCGTCGCGGCCAGCGTCGTTCCAAAGTAGGTGATTGCGATGGCGAAGGTGGCGGCGAGGGTCAGGGTCTGGAACCCGGGGATGTAGAAGTAGATGACCGTGAGCACCCCCGCCGGGATCGCCATCGCGAGCACTGCGTAGATGGGCGTGTTGAATCGCGACCTGACCTCCGCGAATATTTCCGGGATCGTTCGGTCGAAGGCGGCCGCGAAGATCACGCGGGTCGAGGAGAGGAAGACGGTCCCAGACCACGCGTAGAACCAGCCGGCCATCAGTATCGCCATGATCTTCGCGAGAGCGCCCCCGCCAAGCGCGATGGCTGCGAGGGTCGTCGGAGCGGAGATCCACTGCATCGCGCCCGACCCGACCCAGTAGTTGTAGTTCAGCGACTGGTAGAACTGCCAGCCCATCGCGCTCTGGAACAGGGGCCAGAGGAGCATCGCGAAGACCCCCGCCCCGACCAGTGCCGCCTCGAGGACCCAGAACATCTTCTTGAACTCGCCGGCCTCTCTGACCTCGCCGAAGAGCGTCGATCCCCAGACGGGCCACATGATCCAGAAGAGGATCATCGGGAAGAGGTAGTAGGCCGCCACGAAGTCCATGTTGAATATCGGCGCGAAGGTCACGCTCGTCCCCTCGAGGATGCCCTGGTAACTCGCTTCGACGCCCCAGGCGGCCATCTGGGAGTCGAAGGCGGCCTGGAACGAGCCGGGGCCGGTCGTCAGGAAGCCGAAGACGAACAGGACCATGCCGACGACGCCGACGTAGAACAGTGACTGCTGGATCCGGGCGTACCACTGCATGCCGAGACTCACGTAGATCAGCACGAACACCACGACGAGCATCGACGACGCGAATAGGCCCGTGCTGGTGTTCCAGAACTCGGCGAGGCCCGGATACCCCAGTAGTGCCGAGACCGGCCCGAGGACGAGCCAGGACTGGATCTGGCCGTAGATGGGAACCCACAGCCAGAGGATGAATACCCAGCCCGGTATCGCGAGGAGGAATCCCCAGAACCCGCCCAGCAACCGACTCTGCCAGACATAGTCGCCCCCGACGCGTGGCATCGCTGCGATCAGGGTCGCGAAGACCACGTTCTGGAGTGTCAGGATGACGATGGCGATGATGGTCGCGAGGATCGGACTGCCGGCCGGGATGAACGAATTAAACGTCCAGATGTAAAATCCCAGCGTGACGATGTTTACCGACAGGAACGCGTATATCCACGCGTCGTAGGACGACCATTCTCGTACCAGTCCCGTCGCTTCGCGGACGAATAGGCTGTCGTCGGTGCCCATAACCGACCCATCAGACCCACGTTACTTAATAGTAATGCTAACTTGTGCCACGACACCACGCCTCTCGCCTGGCCCCGACCCCGTGGCCACTCCGGTCGGCGGCCCGTCTTCAGGAGACGCGGCAAGGGTCTCCGAGTCCTGCGGTCGAGGCCAGCGACGAGGTCGACCGTTGGGTCCCGCCCAGCCAGGTCGCCCACCCGGCCCCGTTGCCCGCGTCACAGCTCCGGGTCGTCGAGGTTCACGTAAACGGACTTCGTGCGCCGGTAGTGGTCCAGGGCCTCCCGGCCGAGGTCCTTCCCGATCCCCGAGTGCTTGAACCCGCCGTAGGGGGCCTCCGGCCTGATGGGGCCGTAGTCGTTGACGTACACGACCCCCGCATCCAGGTCGGCGGCCGTCCGGTGGACGAGGTCCGTCCGCTCGGTGCCGATGCCGGCGGCGAGACCGTACTCGGTGTCGTTCGCGAGTTCGATCGCCTCGTCGTAGGTCGAAAACCGGATGATCGTCTGCACCGGGCCGAAGATCTCCTCCTGGGCGATCCGCATGTCGTTCTCGACGTCGCCGAAGACCGTCGGTTCCACGTACCACCCCGCCGCGAGCGCGTCGACCTCGGGGCGCCCACCGCCGGCGAGGAGCGTTGCTTCGGTCTCCCCCACCTCGACGTAGTTCGTGACCTTCTCGAACTGCTCTTCGGAGGTAAGGGGCCCGAGCGTCGTCTCCTCGTCGAGTGGATCGCCGATCTCGTAGGCCCCGGCTTTCTCCACGAACCGACGGGTGAACTCGCCGAGGACGTCCTCGTGGACCAGCACGCGCGAGAAGGCGTCGCAGATCTCGCCCGTGGCGTAGAAGATGCCCGAGGCCACGGCCTCGACCACCGTCTCGAGGTCCGCGTCGGGAAAGACGATAAATGGCGACTTCCCGCCCAGTTCGAGGGTGATCGGCGTGATCCCGTCGGCGGCGTCGTGCATGACGGTGCGACCCACCGTGGTACTCCCGGTGAAGGACAGTTTCCTGACCCGGGGGTGCTCGGTGAGGGCCGCACCCGCCTCCGAACCGGTCCCGGGGACGACGTTGATCACGCCGTCGGGGAACACCTCGGCCGAGAGTTCGGCCATCCGGATCGTCGAGAGGGGGCTCTTCGCGGAGGGTTTCAGGACGGTGGCGTTGCCAGCGGCCAGAGCCGGCCCGAACTTCCAGGCCGCGCCCCAGGTGGGGAAGTTCCAGGGCACGATCTGTCCGACAACCCCGTGGGGTTCCTTGCGGGTGTAGAGGTGGAGATCCTCGCCGGTCTGGACCTGGTCCCCCCGCTGGTCCCTCGCGAGGCAGGCGTAGAACTCGAGGGTGTCGATCGCCCCCTCGACCTCGCCCCTGGCGTGGACGAGCGGCTTGCCCGTGTCGATCGTCTCCAGGAGTGCGAGTTCCTCGGTGTGGTCGCGGAGACGATCTGCCCACTCGAACAGCGCTCGGGAACGCGCTGCCGGCGGGGCCGCCGCCCACTCGGCGTCGAATCCCGCCCAGGCTGACTCGACGGCCTCGTCGACGGTGTCCGCGTCGCACCTGGTCACCTCGACGACCGGTTCGTCGACGGCCGGATCCCGCGTCTCGACGGTCGCCCCCGTGTCGACCCCCTCCCCGCCGATCCAGGCACGGAAGTCGCTCGTCGCCTCGACCCGTTCGTGTGCGCTCTCGTGCGCCGCTCGCATGGCCGCCAGTGAGTCGCTCCCGGTCATGCCGAACCCTGGCATGCAGTCGGTCTTAATAGTTGGGACGTGGGCACGGAACCTGTCCGGAGTGGCGAAGCCATCGGAAATTCGGCACCGGTCTCCGGCCAGGGGCCCGGAACCCACCCGAGAGCCCTCGCGGTGGGGGTCAGGCAGGAACCCGCCGGGATCTCAGTAACTCTCGCGAGCGATCTCCAGGAGGTCCGCCGCGTCGGCCTCGCGGGGATTGTCGTGAATCTCGGAGGTGTCCATCGACTTCTCGGCGATCTCCGGCAGATCCGCCTCCGCGACCCCGACCGCCTCGAGACCCGTGGGCAGGTCGAGGGTCTCCATCAGCTCCTCGACCGCGCGGACCGCTTCCTTCGAGGCCGCCTCTGGCGAGCAATCCGAGACGTCCCGTCCCATCGCCGCGGCGACGTCGGCGTACCGGCCGGGGACAGTCTGGCGGTTGAACTCCATGACCGCCGGCGTGAATATCGCGATGGCCTCACCGTGTGGAATCTCCGGGTACATGCCCCCGGTCACCTCGGCGAGGGAGTGGATGGCGCCGAAGCCGGCCAGGTTCTCGCCCATCCCCGCCAGGTGCGCGGCGAACATCATGTGCTCCCTGGCCTCGGTGGACCCTTCCCGGTAGGCCGTCGGGAGGTACTCGGTGACGAGGTCCATCACGTGGAGGGCCATCGGTTTCACCAGCGGGGGCGAGACGGCCGAGACGTAGTTCTCGAGGGCGTGGGAGAGGGCGTCGAAGCCAGTCGCGGCGGTCTGCCGCGGCGGCAGGGACTCGGTCAGCGCCGGATCGACGAGGGACACCGAGGCACCCAGATAGGGACCACCGGGAGTCAGCGGCGGCTGGCCGAGGGCCATCTTGAACTCCCGCTCCTCGTCGGTGATGACCGACCAGTAGTCGACCTCGCTCCCCGTCCCGGCCGTCGTCGGGACCGTCACGAGCGGGAGCGGGTGGGTTTCGATCGGGGCCGCTTCGAGATCCTCGGCCGTCTTGATTTCGTAGTCCGCGACGGATCCCGAGTTCGTCGCCAGCATGGAGGCGGTCTTGCCGACGTCCATCGAACTCCCGCCGCCGACGGCGACCACGACGTCCGCGCCCAGGCGCTCGATGTCGGCTCTCGCTTCCTCGACCATCGTCACCGTCGGATTCGGTGCAACCCCGTCATAGAGGGCCTCCTCGACGCCGGCGGCCTCGAGGGAGTCGGTGATGCCATCGATGAGCCCCGCCTCAACGATACCAGGGTCGGTCACGACGAGCGCCGAGTCCCAGCCCGAGGTGTCGGCGATCCGGCCGATCTCCTGGCTCGACCCGGACCCGAACTCCACCCAGATCGGGAACGTAAACGTATAGTCCTCCATGGAGTCACCCGACCATCGACCGCCCGGCGGCCGCGTCACTCCCCGTTCTATCGATCGCTGTGAGCACTTGTTCGCGCATCCTGCATCGGAGTGACGGCCCCCGTTCCAAAAAACTTGTCCGGGTAACCGTCGGCAATGCGCGCCTCGAGCGCCTCGGCCGTCTCCCGGAGGACCGCGTCGATCTCGTCGTGCAGCACGGCACCTGTCATCCGGTAGGCCGGGCCGGAGACGCTCAACGCGCCCAGCACCTGCCCTTCCGGCAGCGAGACGGTCCGACTCACAGTCCGCAGCCCCAAGACGTACTCCTCGTCGCTCAGGGCGTAGCCACGCTCCCGGACCCCCTCGAGTTCGGCGAGGAGTTCGTCGACGTCGGTGATCGTGTTTTCCGTCACCGCCGGCAGCCCCCAGCGGTCGGCCACGGCCCGGACTGTGGACTCCGGGCAGGTCGCCAGGATGGCTTTCCCGGAAGCGACGGAGTGCATGTAGTAGGAATCTCCGAGGTTGACGCGGTAGCCCGCCTGGGCCTCGTGGTACTTCTCCCACTTGTGGTAGGACTCGACGAGGGTGTAGACACGGTCGTTCTCGGCGACGCAGAAGTCGACGTCCTCGTCGGTCCCGTCGGCGAGGTCGGTCACCGCCTCACGAACGGTACTCAGACAGGGCCAGCGCCTGCGGGCGTCCTCCCCCAGGTCGAGGAACTTGAGGCCGATCCGGTACTCGCCGGCGACCCGTGTGAGATAGCCCCGCTGGAGGAGCGTCTGGAGGTGTTTGTGGGCAGTGCTTTTGGCGACGTCGAGTTCGGCTGCGACCTCGACGGTGCGAGCCCCGTCGAGTTCCCGCACCGCCTCCACGACATCCAGGGAGGTTGCCGTCGTCTGGATGCCGTTCCGCTCGTCCGTTCCGTCCGGCGCCGACCCGGATGCCATGTCGACCGTTCGCACACGCCATTACTTAAACGTTCGGTCTCGTGAAACGCGAATAGGGACCGTTCGACAGACGAAATCGTCCGTTTCACCGATGGTAGCGGGGTAATTGGTGGAACCTGCACGCCAGAGCAGCGAACGAGCACGGCGGTCACAGTACCGACCTACCACCTGCCCTGGGAGGCCGATAGACCCTCTCTGGCGGTGGGAAAGTCCCATCGACGGGCTCCCAAGTGGACGTTGACTGCTCGCAGAACCGGGCGAGAAATCCGCGTTTCGTTTCGGGTCGGGAAACAGCAAGTGGAAAGCGAGCGGCTACGGCGAATGTTGCCCCGACCGGTCGAGGTACGATTCCTGTCGGCTTCGTTCGGTCAGTTTCGCAGAGCGAAACACAGGTGGGCCCAGCCGGTAGCGGAGATTCGCTGGAAGAGGGGTGGATGCCAGTGGGGTCGAACCGACATTACACCCTTAGGTTGTAACGGGGGTTCGCAGTACGGGTCTCACGCCCTGCAGCGTGGCGGCTCGGGCGGGGATCGGAGCGTCCCTGGCTCGAGGGTCCCCGGGTACCATCCGGCCCTCGGGACACCAGGTCGGCGGTCGGCCCCCCGGCCAAGTCCGAGGCTGGACGACACGTCCGCCGCGGCTTCGATGGGCCGCGTCCGGGCTCCCACCCCGGGGTACCGGCGAGCGAGCGAGCGGCCAGCTGGGACCCGGTTCGGACAAGTCCGGGCTGGTAGTGCGGAGGCGTCCCGAACCCTGGCTCGCCTCCCCAACAAATTGCAGGTCAAAAATTACAAAATAACTTTTATAATATGATAAATGATAGTTCTGTAGGGGGAAGGGTGATATAATTAGGCTTCAAATATGTGTGAGTTGTCGATTATTCGCCGTACATCCGGGTTATGACCCAAGGAATTTCTAATTCCCTGGCCGTACGTATTACGGATCTATGGAATTCGGTGATTCTTGGGTTCTGAATACGGTATTCCGGCTCTCGCTCCATGACCGAAATTTTGTTTAAATTCCCCAGATGAGACACGTGTAAGTTTATAAATATTCCCTAAGTAGTAGATTGTGGTACATCGTATTGCGCCGATCCGAGATTCACAGCCCAGCCACACATAGTAGATTTTTGCGAGTTCCTATATTATATTATATATTTTATATATTTGAATGCGGGAGGAGCGGGCGATCGCCCCGACCGATGGCCCTCAGCCCCGGCGAGGATAGGACTGCCGCGGCCCCGAGGAGTTGCGAGCGAGCATCCGGGCGTTCGCGCGGCGCCGGTCCCCGGGTCGCTTCTCGGTCGTCTCGTCGTAGTAGAGGACCGTGAGGTCGAGAGAGGCCCGGAGGAGTTCGTTCGAGGCAAACCGGTAGCGGTCGTTCGATGGCCCGGACGGGGTCGGTTCCGCCGACCGGAGGTGGTGCTCGACGAAGAGGTAGCCGCCCGGTGCCAGGGCCTCCTTGATGTCGGGAAACCGGTCGACGGCCCGGTAGTAACTGATCGTAATCAACTGGTAGGTTTCGGGCCGAAAGCCGTAGATCGGCACGTCGGCCTGGATCCAGTCCACCCGTTCGTCGATCCCGCGCTCCCTCGCAGTCTCGCGAGCGGTCTCCAGGCCGACGCGGGACCGGTCGATGGCGTCGACCCTGTAGCCCGCCTCGGCGAGGAACAGGGCGTTCCGCCCGGTCCCCGCAGCGACGTCGAGCGCGCGGCCGTCCGGGACCGCATCCACGTACTCGCGCAGGACCGGCGAGGGCTCTGGGTCCTCGGGGTAGTTGCCGGCGCAAAAGCGGTCGTCCCAGTCAGTCATGGCCGTTCGTCCGGCGCCCGGATGCGTCAAACCCCGGCCCGATTCCCGGGCAACTGGGTCAGGGGTCCGGAGGCGGAGTGTGGAGGCGGGGCCTGGCCTCGAGGCGAGAGGTGGACGCTGAAGACGGAGTGGAGAGTCTGGGCCCGGCATCGGTTCTGAACTCGAGTCTGGGATAAGGGACACAGGCTATACGCCAGTGGCCGGGACCGGGTCCGGAACCGTCGTGCCGGTCCTTGGTCGACAGCGTCGGCTTAGGGGAGGTGGACCTCGACGCCGGACTGCAGGCTCGCGGCCTTGACCGTGTTGTACATCAGCATCGCGATGGTGAGCGGGCCGACGCCGCCTGGGACGGGCGTGATCGCGCTGGCCTTCTCCTTCGCGGACGCGAAGTCGACGTCGCCCACCAGTTCGTAGCCCTTCTCGTTGTCCGCGTCGACGCGGTTCACGCCCACGTCGATGACGACCGTGCCCTCGCTCAGCATCGAGCCGTCGATCATCTCGGGGACGCCCGCGGCGGCGATCAGGAGATCCGCGCCCCTGGTCTTTTCGGCGAGGTCCTGGGTCCGAGAGTGACAGACCGTCGTCGTCGCGTTGCCGCCCTCGCCGTACTGGATCAGGAGGTTGGCCATCGGCTTGCCGACGATGTCCGACCGGCCCACGACCACCGCGTCCTTCCCCTCGGTCTCGACGCCCGTGGCCGCGAGGATCTTCTGGACGCCGTGGGGCGTGCAGGGCTTGAACCGCGCGTTCCCGGCGACCATCTTGCCCACGTTCTCCGGGTGGAACCCGTCGACGTCCTTCATCGGGTCGATGCGCTCGAGCACGTCCCGCTTCTCGACGTGGTCGGGGACGGGTAACTGGACGAGGATGCCGTGGACCGACGGGTCCGCGTTGAGTTCGTCGATCCGGTCGAAGAGGACCGACGCCGGGTCATCGGGGTCGATCTCGTCGTGGACGCTCTCGATGCCGAGGTCGTCGCAGGCCCGTTGCTTCATCGAGACGTAGGTCTCGCTCGCGGCGTCGTCGCTCATCAGGACCGTCGCGAGCGTCGGTTGCTCGCCCGCGTCGGTCAGCGTCTCGACGTTCGATTCCAGGTCCGTTCTGATGGTGTCGGCAATCTCGTTGCCGTCGATAATTGTTGTCATGGCGTGGATCTGTGTGGCGTCCATCGAGTGTGGCCGGCCGGACCCGAGATGCGTTTCCGACCCGGCCGGGTCCGGCAGACCCCGATGGACTGCCCTGTTCCAGTGGTTTTCTCCCGGAGACAATATAACCGGACCCACGTACTAATCCACCCTTTCAAATGAGTGTCGGTGCCCCCGGCAATGCCCGGGAACGATTCCGGTCGGGACCGGCTGAATCGACGCCCAGGCGCGAGCCACGCAAGATTTTTGCCCGGACGAGTGCTCGTCTCGGGATACCGACCTCCCGACCCACGATACGGTCGGCGAGGCCTAACACATCAGATGAGTGATATAGAGATCGTCACGGACCGGGCGGCGTTCCGCGAGACCGCCGCCGGTGCCCCCACCGATGCGCGCGTCCCCGTCGAGGTCCGCGTGACCGTCTCGGATCCGTTCCGGGCCTACCGCCGCGCGCGCGATCGGGACGGCGACGGCTTCTACCTCGAGACGACCGGCGGACAGTCCGGGTGGGGGTACTTCGGCCTCGATCCGGTCGAACGCCTCCAGGTCGGGCCGACGGCGACCGCGCGAGACAGCGACGAAAGCCCGAGCGTTCGAGCCATCGAATCGCTGCTCGACCGCGAGACGCTCGTCCGCGGCGACTGCCAGGTTCCATATCCCTGTGGCGCCGTCGGCTGGCTCTCCTACGACGTCGCCAGGGAACTCGAGGACCTCCCGGCGTCGGCGGAGCCCACCGGGCTGCCGCGGCTCCAGCTCGGCACATACGACACCGTCGCCGCCTGGGAGGAGCCGTTTCACGACGGTGGCACGCTCCACGTCACCGCCTGCCCCGTCGTGAAGACGGACGCGGAGGCGGCCTACGAGACGGGCCTGGGCCGGGCGCAGGACCTCGCGGCGGCCGCCCTCGAGGGCACCCCCACCGTCGGATCGGACCCGACAGCCAGCCAACAGGTCACCTTCGAGAGCGAGGCCGGGGAGACGGCGTTCGCCGACCGGGTCCGGACGGTCAAAGAGTACATCCGCGAAGGAGACACCTTCCAGGCGAACGTCTCCCACCGGCTGGTCGCGCCGGCGACCGTCCACCCGGTCGACATTTTCGCGGCCCTCCGGCGGGTGAATCCCGCCCCCTACTCCGGCCTGCTCGAGTTCCCGGGCGTCGACCTCGTCAGCGCCAGCCCGGAACTCCTCCTGGCGGTCGAGGGGGATCGCCTGCTGACCGAACCGATCGCCGGGACGCGACCCCGCGGCGAGACCAGCGCGGCGGACGAGGCCCTGGAGGCGGACCTCCGGAGCGACGAGAAGGAGGCCGCCGAGCACGCGATGCTCGTCGACCTTGAGCGCAACGACCTCGGAAAGGTGAGCGAGTACGGCAGCGTCGACGTCACGGAGTACCGACGCGTCGACCGCTACTCGGAGGTGATGCATCTCGTCTCGCTCGTCGAGGGACAACGACGGGCGGAGGTCAGCGTGGCCGACGCCGTCGCCGCCGTCTTCCCTGGCGGGACTATCACCGGCGCGCCGAAACCGCGAACGATGGAGATCATCGACGAGGTCGAGGCGACCCGGCGGGGTCCATACACCGGGAGCATCGGCCTCTTCGGCTTCGACGATCGCGCCACCCTGAACATCGTCATCCGCACCCTCGTCCGGCAGGAGGGGGAGTACCGCCTCCGCGTCGGGAGCGGCGTGGTCCACGACTCCGTCCCCGCCAGTGAATACGCGGAGACCCTCGACAAGGCCCGGGCCCTGGTGACGGCCGTCGACGAGGCCCTCGGCGAGCGCGGCTCGCTCGCCGTCGAGCGCGGGACCGACGCGATGGGTGGTGTGCGATGATCCTCATCATCGACAACTACGACTCCTTCGCCTACAACCTCGTCCAGTACGTCGGCGAGTTCGAGGACGTCGTCGTCCGCCGCAACGACGAGATCGGCCTCGCGGGGATCCGCTCCCTCGACCCGGCCGGTATCGTGGTCTCGCCGGGGCCGGGGACGCCCGAGGACGCCGGCGTCTCCGTCGACGTCTTCGCCGAAACGACCTACCCCACCCTCGGCGTCTGCCTGGGTCACCAGGCACTGTGTGCGGCAAACGGCGCGCCCGTGGGGCACGCGCCCGATGTCGTCCACGGGAAGCCCTCGGCCATCCGCCACGACGGGAGTGGCCTGTTCGAGGGGATCTCGAATCCCTTTGAGGCCGGCCGGTACCACTCGCTGGCCGTCGAGCGCAACGCCCTCCCGGCCCCGCTCACGGAGACGGCACACACGACCGACGAGCGCGGCGTCGTGATGGGCGTTCGGCACGAGGCGTTGCCACACGTCGGCCTCCAGTTCCACCCCGAGAGCATCCTCACCGACGCCGGCAAGCGAATCGTGGCCAACTTCTGTGCGACGGTCGCCGGTGCCTGAGGAGGCGGGTCCGGCCGAGGGCACTATCGCCGTTCTCGTCCACCCAGTCCGAGAGAGCAAGCCCCCCACCCCTGACCGTGGCCCGTGTTCGTTGGGGCCGCTTCTCTGACAGCGGGCAGCCGGCATCCGTCACGCCGGTCCTCAGTCATCCTCGGGCGAATCGAGGTCGTGGTGGCTCTCGATGGTCGGGAGGCGGTCGATAACGAGTCGGAAAATCGACGTATGACCGCCCTCGTGCCGGTAGTACGTGATCGTCAGCCCCGCGAGAGCAACCAGCGACAGGATAGCGAAGGGCCCGCCGGTCAGGACGGCCAGAGCCTGGAGGGTCTCCGCGCCGCCGATGAGCAACGCGGCGACGGCTACAGCACCCTGGAAGGTCCCCCAGAAGGCGATGTTGCTGGTCGACGGCGCCAAGCCTCGCCGGGTCGCGAGGAGCGCGACGACGAGCGTCGACGTGTCCGCTGAGGTGGTGATGAAGACGATGATGAGGGCGAGAAAGAGGAACATCAGGAGTTGGCTGAGCGGCAGGGCCGCGAACAGCGGGAAGCCCGCGACGGCTTCGGAGCCACCGCGCTCGGCGATGGCACCGAGAATGTCCGCCTGGCCGGTGTGCTGGACGAACAGCGACGTACCCCCCAGCAGCAGGAACCAGACGATCGACGCCAGGGAGGTGGCCACGACACTCGTGAGGACCACCGTCCGGATCCGACGCCCGCGGGAGAGCGCGGCGATGAACAGCCCCGCGAAGGGCGCCCAGGAGAACCACCATGACCAGTTCCAGACGGTCCAGCCCTGGACCCAGTCACCACCCAGGAACAGACTCAGCGGGACGAAGTTGACCGCGTAGTCCCCGATGGCCTCGATGCTCCGATCCAGCACGAAGTCCCTGGGGCCGATGCCCACAATCAGGAGTGCGAACAGGCCGAAGAGGACCACGTTGAGGCCGGCGATGCGTCTGATCCCCCGGTGGATGCCCGTGACCGCGGAGAGCACCACCAGGAGCATGAGGCCGCCGACGAAGAGGACCGGTCCGAGGTTCCCGGCTGTGACCCCCCACTGGAAGTTGATCCCCACGAGGAACTGCTCGGCGACCAGCGCGACGGAGGTGGCGATCCCCCCGATCGTGGCGAAGACCGCCAGGGTGTCGACGAGGCGACTCCAGCGGGAGTCCAGCCCGGAGACCCCGAGGAACGGCGCGAGGATCGTCGAGACACGAAGGGGCGCCCCGCGCTTGTAGACGAAGTAGGCGATCGGGATTCCGATGACGGCGTAGGCGCTCCAGGCGGAGAAGCCCCAGTGGAAGAGGGCGTAGGTGAGCGCGCTCCCGATGGCCGCCGACGACTCCGGCCCGGCCCCGAAGTACGGCGGGGGGTTCTGGTAGTGGAACAGCGCCTCCGCCGGGCCCCAGACGACGATCCCGGCCGCGATGCCGGCGGAAAAGAGGAGCGAGAAGTAGGTCGGGAAGGTGTAGGAGGGGGTCTCGTCTGGTCCGCCGAGTTTGATCTCCCCCCAGGGCCCCAGCAGGAGGTAGCCACAGTACAGGACCGCGATGAACATGGCGCCGAGGAAGACCGGCCCACCGAACTCGAGGACGGTCCCAGCCACGGCGTCGACCGTCCCGGTCGTCGACGTGGGGAACAGGAACTGGATCGTGAAGAAGGCCGCAAAGATGGTGACCGGGACGCCGAAGACGATCGGGTCCTGCTGGCCGAAGAACTCGCGCGCGCTCTGGAGGAGGCCCGTCCGGCGGATCCTGAGGAGGTAGGGGTCCTCGGAGTCCTCCTCGTCCTCTGCCGAGTAGGGCAGGACCGCCAGGTAGCCGAGCCCGGAGATGAAGAAGACGAGCGAAACCGCCAGCCAGGACTGGCCCGAGACGGCCTCGCCCACGAAGTCGGGGAAGAAGAAACCCGAGAGCACGATCGCACCGGTGATCGCGGCCAGCGGGAGGAAGACCCTGGCGAACAACCGCTCGACGCCGGTGGCCCCCGACGATGCCATGGACCTCCTTACGGAGGACCCGTTCATAGTGTTTGTGTGGCCTGGTGCGCCGGCGCATCCCCCGTCGAGTCACCGGGGAAATCGAATGCTCACTCCTCGTCGGAGCTGTCCTGTTCCCCGGAGTCCTCGACGAAGCTGGCCATCACGGCCGAGGACGAGTCGCCGAGAATCGACCGGCCGAGGAGTTGGCCGCCGATCGTGCCCGGATTGATCACGTCGTCGGCACCGACCGACGCCAGTTTGTCGACGTTCTTCTCGTCGTTCGCGGCGGCGATGATCCGGATGTCCGGGTCCAGGTTCCGGACCGCGAGGATAGAGAGGACGTCGTCGGCGTCGTCCGGCCCGGCGACGACGACGCCGTGGGCCGCGTCGATTCGGGCGTCGCGCAACGTGTCCTCGTCTGTCGGATCGTCCGTGAGGACGTTGAAGCCCTCGTCGTCGAGTTCGGACGCGACCTGGGTGTCCGGCGTGACGACGACCAGGTCGCGCTCGCCGTCGAGTTGGTTCAGAAGCGATTCCGTGACGTTGCCGTAGCCGAGAACCACGACGTGGTCCTCGAGCAGCGTGAGTTCTGAGGCAGTCATGTTTCCGAACGCCGAAGCCATTCGCGATTCGATGGCGGGCCCGATCAGCGCACCGACCGCGACCGTGAACGCACCGGTCCCGAACAGGATGATCGACAGGGAGAACCACTTCGCTTCCGCCGTCGTCGGCGTCATGTCCCCGTAGCCGACCGTCGCGATGGTGACGATGACGTAGTAGACGGCGTCCCCCCAGCTGTCGAGTTCGACGAACTGGTCCCGGAGGCCGTACGAGCCCATGGTCCCGTAGAGACCGACCCCCACGATCGACAGCAGTGAGGCGATCTGCAGCGGCGAGAGGTCGAGCGACTGGTCGAACCGGTCCCGGTTCCAGACGAGCAGGGGGACGGTGATGAGGATGATGAGGAGCAACGGGATGTCCGTCGTCTGGAGCGTCGTGAGCGGGAGCAGCGCGAGGGCCGGCAAGACCAGCATCGCGACCCGCCAGGCGAGTTGTTTTCGTCGCTGGAGGCCGACCGTGACGAGGCCGAGGAGGAACGCGGCCCCCACGCCGCCGAATCTGGCGAGGGCCCCGGCAGCGGGAACGACCGGCGCGAGCGGCCCGTCGAGCGGGACGGTGGCCTGGCTGAGGTTCGACAGCCCGGTGACGAACGCCAGCAGGGCGATAACCCCGGTCAGGACGACCGTCGGTTTCGCACCGGAGAACTGATGCCAGTTGACGAACGGGATCCTCTCGGCGGGGTAGAAGACCTCCTCGACGGCCTGGTCCGGCGTTTGTTCCGATGCGTCGACCACTGGGCTCCGGTTCTCGCTGGATTCACATAATACCCGCCGCCCCCACCCCGCGAGTGCCGAGGTCGTTTGCGCGCCGGGAGCGCGACGCCCAGCGGTCCGTGCGTCCCGGGACACTCATTGGGCCTCCCTCCCCAGTTAGCCCATGGATTGCCGAGCAAACAGGACCGGAGAATCGTCCGCACCTGGGCGGACATCAGTGGACCCCTCGTGGCTGGATGCCGGCGGTGAGCCCCGGTGACGAACGCCGCCGTCTTCGGGCTCATGACGATGCTCGCCTGGGGGTTCTGGATCGTCTTCGGGGACGTCGCCTCGAACACAATCGACCCGAAGCTCGCGGCCTTTCTCTCCTACGTCACCGCCGCCGTGGTGACGGGACTCTACCTCCTGGTCTCCGATGCGTCCCTCGCCGTCTCGAATCGCGGCCTCCTCTTTGCCGCCGCGTCGGGCTTCGCCGCCGCCATCGGCGTCCTCGCGACGTTCGTCGGGGTGACCGTCGGCCCCACCTCCATCGTCGCGACCATCGGCGGGATGTACTTCGTCACGGCCGCCGTGATCAGCATGGTCGCGCTGGGCGAACCCGTCTCCGCGAACAAGATCGCCGGCATCGGTCTCGCGCTCGGTGCGATCGTCCTGATCAACCAGTGATCCCACGGGCCAGGGGCAGCGGGGTCAGGTCGCCCGGAGCGGGTCTGTCGGTCCAGCTCAGCGGGTTTTCTCCAGCCACCGGTGTCACAATCACCGGCGTTCTGATCAGCGGATTGCGGAACTTCTGATCGTCCGATCGCCCGAGGTCGGCCTTGGGTAGGCGGGCGAAAGTGGATGTTTCGAGGCCTCTACCGCGACTGCCACCGCAGACAGCCCGAACGCCCTCACCTCGCTCTCTGTAACAGGAACCGATACCGCGACCGCAACCAGCGAAAAGGCCCTCACCTCGCTCTTGATCGGAGACGTGACCGTGACCGCAGACAGCCAGAAAGCCCTCACCTCGCTCGCGGCCGCTGAGCGGGATATCCTCGCTCGTTCCTCGCTCGAATAGGGCCCGCTCAGCGGCCGCGAGACGAGGTTCGCCCTTTCAATCCGCCAGGAGATGGGAAATTGCACATGGCGGTGCAGGGTCCGACCTCAGAGCATCACTCAGCAGTCCAGACGGCGCGCGCTGACGAGCGTGCCGAGCGCCAGCGAGGCCGCGAGGAGTGCGCGCGAGGGATGAGGAGCACAGGGCCGAAGGCCCGAGCACCGCAATCGGGTGGGGAGGATCGAGGTTCGGTTGTGGACCTGGCGGACTGAAAGGGCGAGGCCCGGTCGCGGCGTTCCTGAGCGGCCACTATCCGAGTGAGCGAAGCGAACGAGGATATGTCGCTCAGAACCCGCGAGCGGGCCGAGGGCTTTCTGGGTGGTTGCGGTTGCGGTCGCCATTACTCTCTAGAGCGGGCCGAGGGCGTTCTGGGTGGTTGCGGTTGCGGTCGCCATTACTCTCTAGAGCGGGCCGAGGGCGTTCTGGGTGGTTGCGGTTGCGGTCGCCATTACTCTCTAGAGCGGGCCGAGGGCGTTCTGGGTGGTTGCGGT
>JAZKTI010000299.1:0-2688 GCA_036625635.1 Haloarculaceae archaeon | reverse complement strand
TCCCGATGTTGTCCGAGGGGTCCCGATGTTGTCCGAGGGGTCCCGATATTGTCCGAGAGGTCCCGATGTTGTCCGAGGGATCCCGCCGTGCTTCGGGGGTCCTGGCAGGTCGACCGTCTCGTGAGGGGGGGACGGACGGCGTGGGACCGAGCGGGCCATCCCGGAGAAGCAATCGAGCGAAACGGGGCATGGGATAGGTGTGTCATCTAGCCATTGTATCGGGACAGACATTACGCGCGAGTGCGTGGAAAGATGAGAACGCCCCCGAACGATTAAGGCCGCTTGGCCCGCATGATGGTGTGAGAGATTAGCATGACAGAGATGGGCGGTTTCCACGACCACGTGGCGCGCATCGACCTTGGTGCGGGGGACGTGGCCTACGAGAGCATCGACGACGAGGACGCAAAGAAGTACATCGGCGCCCGCGGGCTGGGCGTCAAGTACGTCTTCGACCAGGGACCGGACGTCGACCCCCTCGGGCCGGACAACCTCCTCGCGTTCATGAACGGGCCGCTGACGGGTACACAGGTGACGATGAGCGGTCGGATCGCCGTCTGCACGAAGTCGCCTCTGACGAACACGGTCACCGACTCGCACCACGGCGGCTGGTCGGGGGCGCGACTGAAGTGGGCGGGTTTCGACGGCCTGCTCTTCGACGGCGAGTCCGAGGATCCGGTCTACGCCCTCGTCGAAGACGACGAGGTCGAACTCCGGGACGCCTCCCACCTCTGGGGGCGGGGCGTCCACGAGACCCTGGACGAACTCGAGGACGAGATTGACGGCCAGTACGGCAAGAACCTCTCCGCGATGGCCATCGGCCCAGCCGGCGAGAACGAGGTCCGCTTCGCCTCGATCCTCAACGAGGACGACCGCGCCTCCGGTCGGGGCGGCACGGGAGCCGTCATGGGGTCGAAGAACCTCAAGGCCGTCGTGGTGAAGTCGACAACGAAGATGCCCAAACCAGCGGACGAGGAGACCTTCCGCGAGGGCCACCAGCAGGCGATGCAGCTCATCCAGGAGTCCGACATCACCGGCCCGAACGAAGGCGGCCTGTCGGTGTACGGGACGAACGTCCTGATGAACATCACCGAGGAGATGGACGGGCTTCCGACGAAGAATTCCCAGTACACCTCGACCCACTCCGAGGCCGAACTGGAACCGTCAGAGCCGAACATCGACGCCGAAGGAGTCAGTGGCGAGAACGTCCGAGAGAACATCCTCGTCGACGAGCCGACCTGTCACTCCTGTCCGGTCGCCTGCAAGAAGGAGGTCGAGGTGCAGGTCCGCCACAAGGGCGAGGACATGAACCTCCGGATGGAGTCATACGAGTACGAGTCGGCCTGGGCGCTCGGGCCCAACGCCATGACTGACGACCGCGACAAGGTCGCCGTGATGATCGACCGCTGTAACGACATGGCCCTGGACACGATCGAGATGGGGAACACCCTCTCGATGGCGATGGAGGCCTCCGAGGAGGGCCTCATCGACGAGGGCATCAAGTGGGGCGACGCCGACGAGATGATCGACATGATCGACCGGGTCGCCAACCGCGAGGGGGACCTCGCCGACAGCCTCGCAGAGGGCGGCTGGCGGGCGGCCAAGGAGTTCGGTGACGAGCGCATGTCGATGACGGTGAAGGGCCAGGCCATTCCGGCCTACGACCCCCGGGCGCTCAAAGGAATGGCCATCGGCTACGCCACCTCCAACCGCGGCGCCTGCCACCTCCGGGGGTACACGCCCGCCGCCGAGTTGCTTGGCGTCCCGGAGAAGGTCGATCCCCGCGAGTGGGAGGGCAAGGGCGAACTCACCATGACCTTTCAGGACCTCCACGCCATCAGCGACTCCTTCGACATCTGCAAGTTCAACGCCTTCGCCGAGGGCATCGAGGAGTACGTGCTCCAGTACAACGGCGTGACCGGCCTCGAGGTCACCGAGGACGACCTGCTGGAAGCCGGCGAGCGCATCTACAATCTGGAGCGGTACTACAACAACCTCGCCGGCTTCGACGGCGCCGACGACGACCTGCCGGCCCGCTTCGTCGAGGGCGAGGACGCCATCCCCGGCCAGGGCAGCGCCGAGGGCGACCTTGCCGAACTCGCCGAGATGAAAGACGAGTACTACGAGGCCCGCGAGTGGGTCGACGGCGTCGTTCCCGACGAGAAACTCGACGAGCTCGGCATCGACGTCGGCCCCGGCACCGGCGTCAGTTCAGGCGGCGCCGCGGCGACGGGCGACTGAGGAACCAGACCGACCACCAGCACCACCCCCCACCCCGCCGCGTTCGATCATCCCCTCCTTACCCCGCCTCTTCGATCGCGGGTCCGGTACCGCTTCCGTTCCACCGTCCGCCGGTCTCCACGAACTCCCCAACGACGATACCCCACTCATGACAGACGACGGCGACGATCTCGAATTCCAGCTCGAATCCCGCCTGACGAGCCACGGTGTCTACGTCGACGAGGTGACGGTCGGCGACGAGTCCCTCGAAGTGGTCTACGAGTCCATGGCCGCCGACGAGGGGGCCATCCCGCACCGCGAGATCGGCCGCGTGATCAACGTCGTCCGAGACCTCCACCCGCCGGGCTGGCGTGGCGTCGACATCGAGGCCGTCGTGACCGACCTCGAGGGGAGGGACCTGGGCCGCTGGTCGGTCGAACAGGGGTGGATCGCCCGGTTACACGACGGCGA
>JAZKTI010000298.1:0-2713 GCA_036625635.1 Haloarculaceae archaeon | reverse complement strand
TCGTCCACCTGCATTCGTCCACCTGCAGAGCGATACCCGATTCGAATGGGCCACGCGACCATCTCCCCCGTCCCTGCAGGCTGCGTCGGCCCGGTATCTGGAAAAGGTTTAAGTGTTTCCGTCGATTACAATAGGTAAAGAGTTGGAGCCCTCCGGGCCTTTCTTGGGATTCCCCGCCGCCCGGACGCTGCCACTCGTCGGGCCCTCCAAGGCTCAGATTCAACCGATGACTACACGAGCAACGACATACAGCGGCAAGGCAGGAGAAACGCACGTCGACGAACGGACCAGGGATCAGACCCGGAACAGCGAGGCAGCCGAGGACGTAGAGCGGATCGCGGAGACGTCGGAGACGACGGAGACCTGTCCGGAGTGTGACGGATCGCTAGTTTCCGACGAGGCCCGCGGCGAGCGGGTCTGTGAGGCGTGTGGCCTGGTCGTCGACGCCGACAGCATCGACCGCGGGCCCGAGTGGCGGGCCTTCGACGCCGGCGAGAAGGACGAGAAGTCACGGGTCGGCGCGCCCACCACCACGATGATGCACGACAAGGGCCTCTCGACGACCATCGGCTGGGCCAATCGGGACGCCAACGGGAACACCCTGGACGCCAGCCAGCGGACCCGGATGTCGCGGCTGCGGACCTGGGACGAGCGGTTCCGGACCCGCAACCACAAGGAGCGCAACCTGAAACAGGCCCTCGGCGAGATCGACCGGATGGGAAGTGCGCTCGGCCTCGGCGAGTCGGTGCGCGAGACGGCGTCGGTCATCTACCGTCGCGCGCTCGACGAGGACCTGCTGCCGGGCCGCTCCATTGAGGGCGTCGCCTCGGCGTCGGTCTACGGCGCAGCACGACAGGCCGGCACTCCGCGAACCATTGACGAGGTGGTCACGGTCAGCCGGATCGACGAGACGGAGTTCAAGCGGACCTACCGGTACATCGTCCGCGAACTCGGGCTCGAGGTCGCCCCGGCCGATCCCGAGAGCTACGTCGCCCGGTTCGCGTCGGACCTCGATCTGACCGACGAGACCGAACTCCGCGCTCGTGACCTGCTTCAGACCGGGAAGCACGAGGGTGTCCACGTCGGGAAGAGCCCGGTCGGCCTCGCCGCGGCGGCCGTCTACGCCGCCGCAAAGCTGACCGGCGAGGAAGTGACTCAGTCCGACGTGTCGGCAGTGACGGACATGAGCGAGGTCACGATCCGGAACCGGTACCAGGAGCTCCTCGAGGCCGAGGGCGAGGCCCGGCCGGCCTGAGGGGGCCTGCGCTCGACTCAGCTACAACGAAGGCCCAACCCCCACGAGGACCCCAGCCGAGCGGACGGCCAGCTGCACCGAGGTCCAAGCCATAGCGACGGCCAACCCGAACGAAGGGCCAGCCTAACGAGGCAAGCGCATCGCCGCGCCGACAGCACCGGGGCCCGTGGCCGTGTTGAGAGCTGGCAGGACCCTGGCCGACAGCGCGTCGTTTTTATACGCTGCGTCACAACGCCGACCATGACTCGCGTGATGGCCCAGGGCGCCTTCGACGTTCTTCACCCTGGCCACGTTCACTATCTCTCGGAGAGTGCGGCCCTCGGGGACGAACTGGTCGTGGTCCTCGCGAGCGACGAGCGGGTCGCAAGCCGGAAACAGCTGTACATGGACGAGGAGAGCCGACGAGAGGTCGTCGACGCCGTCGAGGTCGTCGAGGAAGCCCTCGTCGGCAACGAGGGCGACATCTACGACATTCTCGACGAGGTCGACCCGGACGTCGTGACCATTGGGTACGACCAGGACTACGACCTCGAGGACCTGCGCGCCTCCCTCGCCCAGCGGGGGTACGGCGACATCGAGGTCGTACGTGTCGGCGAATACGACTCGTCCTCGGCTGAACAGCTCTCATCCAGCCGGATCAAGGCGTCCATCTTCGAGGACGGGGACGTCTCGCCTGCCCCGGAGTCCGTCGCCGAGGACGACCCCTAATCGGCCTGTCGAGTTCGATCCTGTGATTCAGTCGCGAGCCGCGGCACTCCCCCAGCCTGCTCCCAACGGGAGAGAACGAACCCTGGACTTAATCCGTAGCCTGGTCAACGGGTAACCATGTCCGAACAATCGGTCATCGACCTGTTGCAGAAGTCCTACCTCGACGAACACGAGACCGTCCTGAACTACATGACCAACGCCATCCTGCTGGATGGGGTCAGGGCCGAGGAGATCAAGGAGAGCCTCCAGACCGACATCCAGGAGGAACTCGGGCACGCCCAGCAACTCGGCGACCGCCTCAAACAGCTCGACGCGACGATCCCAGCTTCGCGGGACTTCGAGATGCGACAGTCCTCCCTCCAGCCACCCGAGGACAGCACCGACGTGCTCTCGGTCATCGAGGGGGTCATCGACGCGGAGAACGACGCTATCGAGACCTACCGCTCGCTCATCGACGCCGCCGTGGAGGCGAACGACCCGGTTACCGAGGACCTCGCCGTCACACTCCTGGCCGACGAGGAGGCCCACCGGACGGAGTTCCGCGGCTTCCGGAAGGAGTACCGGAGCGACTGACGGGGTCCCGCGCTGACGCGGACTACTATCTTGCCGACCACTCCACCACCGAGTAGCACCGCTCGAACTCTTCTCGGCAAACGTCCTGCAACCCTCGGAACCCGATTTCCTCTGATTCTTCGGGACGATCCCCACTCGTAGCCATTCGAACGGTCCCGTAGCCATTCGAACGGTCCC
>JAZKTI010000297.1:0-2732 GCA_036625635.1 Haloarculaceae archaeon | reverse complement strand
GCCACCGACGGGGATGGAGACAGGGTGGCCACCGACGGGAATGGAGACAGGGTGGACACCGACGGCGGGCAGGGAGCGAGCTGCGCTCGGACCACGGATCACTCTCCCGACGGTCCTGGAGGGGCCGGCGAATGACGGCCCCGGACAACAGGTCGGCCCCAGCGGAGTCCGACGGTGGCGTCCCCGACTTCGACCAGGCGGATCGACTGGGCGAGGGCTCGGTCGAGGACCGCCCCGCGACCCCCGATCGGCGGGTCGTCACCGACGATGTGGAGAAGTACGATGCCCGGAAGATCGTCACAGGTGAGGCCCGATACACCGCCGACTACCACGACCGGTTCCCGGACCTCGCTGCGGGAACGATCGTCCGGAGCGAGGTTCCCCACGGCGTGGTGACCGATATCGACACCGCGCCGGTCGAGGCCATGGAGGGCGTCCACGTCGTCCTGACGCCCTGGGACGACGACGTCCCGGACATCCTCTACTCCAGTTCCGGCCAGTCCTATCCAGAACCCAGTCCCTGGGACATGCGCGTGCTCCGGGAGCACGTCCGCTTCGTTGGCGATCCCGTCGCGGCCATCGCTGCGACCGATCGCGAGACTGCCGACCGGGCCGCCAGGCGGCTCGAGGTGACGTACGACGAGCGCGACGCTGTCTTCGACCCGACCGCGGCGATGGAACCCGGGGCGCCGCGGCTCTTTGGCGACGACGAAGTGGAAAACGCCCAGACGGGTGCTGACTACGCCCGCAACGTCGAGTCCCACTTCGCGGGGGAGCACGGCGACGTCGACGCGGCTGTCGACGCCGCTCTCGAGGCCGCCGGCGACGCGAACGTCCTCGAGACCGAGTGGGAGACGCCCTACCAGTCCCACTGCGTTCCCGAGCCCCACACGTCGATCGCGTATACCGACGAGGACAACCGCTATACACTGATTACCGCCACGCAGGTTCCCAACCACACGCGTCGGCAGCTCGCACGGCTGTTCGACGTGCCGATCCGGGACGTCCGCGTGATCAAGCCCCGCGTCGGCGCCGGCTTCGGCTCGAAACAGGAGATGGTGATCGAGCCGGTGGCTCTCGCCCTCCACATGGCAGCCGGCCTGCCGGTCAAACTCGAGATGACCCGACAGGAGGAGTTCTACGCGATCCGCTCGCGCCACCCGATGCAGCTCCGATTCCGGACCGCCGTCGACGACGAAGGCGATCTCACCGCCATGGACCTCTACACGCTCGAGAACACTGGCGCCTACGGGACTCACGGGATGACCGTCGCCAGCAACGTCGGGACAAAGGCCATGCCGCTGTACCCCCGCGTCCCGAACGTCCGGTTCGACGGGGACGCGGTCCACACGAACCTGCCGATGGGCGCGGCGATGCGGGGCTACGGCGCACCCCAGGGGACCTTCGTCGTCGAGGCCCACGTGGACGAACTCGCCCGGCGCCTCGGCGAGGAGCCCATCGAGTTCAAGCTCCGCCACGCCGTCCGGGAGGGCGACGTCGATCGCACCTCGGCCATCCTCAAGGACGACGACCGGTTCGAGCGCACGATCCGATCCTGCGGGATCCGCGAGTGCGTCGAGCGCGGCCGGCGCGCCATCGGCTACGACGACGTCGACCAGCCCGACGCCGACCACCTGCACCGGGGCGTGGGCATGGCCCTGTGTGCCCAGGGCAGCGGTGTCGCGGGCAAGGAACTCGGCGCCGCCCGCCTGCGGATGAACGAGGACGGGTCATTCTACCTCCAGGTGGGCGGCGTCGACGTCGGCAGCGGCAACGACACCATGTTCACGCAGGTCGCCGCCGAGGAACTCGGGTGTGCGCCGGAGGACGTCGTCGTGAAGTCCTCCGACACCGACTTCACGCCCTTCGACTACGGCGCCTACGCCTCCTCGACGACCTACATCAGCGGCGAGGCCGTCCGGAAGGCCGCCGCGGACGCGAAGGAGCGGGTCCTGTACTGGGGCGGGAAGCTCCTCGACGCGCCCGCCGACCGGCTGGAGACCGGCGGAGGCGAGGTCCGCGACCCGGAGACGGACGAGGCGGTGACCTTCGAGGCGGTCGGCTACGAGGCGACCTACGGGGACGACGAACGGGAGCAGATCATGGGCGAGGGCCACCACGCGACCGACGAGAGCCCGCCGCCCTTCGGCGCCCAGTTCGTCCGCGTGGTCGTCGACGAGGAGACCGGCGAGTACGACATCGAGAAGCTGGTGTTTGCGGCCGACTGCGGCGTCGTCATCAACCCCTCGCTCGTCGAGGGCCAGATCGAGGGCGCTCAACACATGAGCCTCGAGTACGCCACCAGCGGCACCCTCGAGTTCGACGAGGACGGGAATCCGGAGACCGTCGGGTTCCGGGGGTACGGGATGCCCAGGACCACCGACCACCCGCCGATGGAGACGATTACTGTCGAGACCCACGAGCCGACCGGGCCCTTCGGCGCGAAGTCCATCGGCGAGTTGCCGACGAACGGAGTGCCGCCCGCGCTCTCGAATGCGATCCGGGACGCCGTGGGTGTGCGGCTGACGAGGCTGCCGATGACGGCCGAGGACGTTCGCGAGGCGCTCCAGGATCGCGAGTGAGTGAGTTGGTCCGGGTCGCCGGAGTAGTCTGTAACTGCGATCCCGCGGCGGCAACCGCGACCCCGACCGCCACCACCCAGAACGCCCTCTCCTCGCTCTCAAAGGGAATCACGACCGTGGCTGCAAACAGCCAGAAAGCCCTCACCTCGC
>JAZKTI010000296.1:0-2744 GCA_036625635.1 Haloarculaceae archaeon | reverse complement strand
GCTCTTAGGATGTAAGCCCTCGGCCCGCTCGCGGGGGTTGTTGGTTCGGTTGGCACTGCTACAAGCCTGAAAGCCCTCGGCTGCGTACCAGCTGCGCCTGCCTGGCGGCTGCGGGGCGGCCTCGCCGCCCCGATGTCCCGGCGAAGCGCCGCGCGCGCCACGCTGTTCGGAGGCCGACGAACGCCGGCCTCCAGTACGCCCTATCGAGGCCGGCAATAGTGAGAGGGGGAACAGCTGAATGAGTGGGGGACCCGTCCAAATAGATCCCGACTGTTCCAGGGCCGGTGGCCGTGTCCGCAGCCGGATCAGGTGGGGCTTTCTGACTCCTCGCTCCAGACATTGTGATGATCACTACCGCCGGCCTCCCGCTCGCTGCCACCCGGGTCGCTCCGCTCCCCGCTCGCTGATACCGATGCCTCGCTCCGCTCGGCCTCGTGCGGCAGGCTCGTCGGCGCCCGCCAGATTGTATAGATGCCGATAGCGAAGCGAAAAGACCAGAACGGGCATCGATAGGCCTTGATCTGCCTGACTGTGACGTCCTGGGACCCCGATTTCCAAGGAAAGCGGGAGTTCCGACTGAAGCCTCCTCGACCGATTCCATCGAGCGGACCAACACCTACAAGCGCCACTCGGCCCAACAGATGATCATGCAAGTCATCGGCGTGGTCGGCTATTCGGGCGTCGGAAAGACCACCCTCGTCGAGCGACTGGTCGAGCGCCTCGCCGAGCGGGGACGCGTCGGGAGCATCAAGCACCTCGGTCACGAGGCCAACATCGATACCGAGGGCAAGGACACCGCGCGCCACCGGGCGGCGGGGGCGAGCGTCACCTACGGGGTGACCGACGACGCGGGCTGGTTCGCGACCGGCGAGGACCGCGAACTCGGGGAAACACTCGACCGGATGGCGGCGGAGTACGACTACGCCGTCGTAGAGAGTTTCACCGAGTCCTCGCTCCCACACGTCCGTCTTGGTGACCGTACCTCCGGCGGCGAGGTGGTCTACGAGGCAGCGGACGCCGAGGCGGTCGATATGGACCAACTCGTCGCGGTCGTCGAGGACCTTGCCCCCTACGAGTCACTCGAATCCCTCGTCGCGGAGGTGAAACGCTCGCCGCCGGCCGAATACTCGGGCGCCATCGCGACCTTCACGGGCCGCGTCCGGGCACGGGACGGCCCCGACGAGGAGCGAACCACCCACCTCGAGTTCGAGCGCTACGACGAGGTCGCCGCCGAGCGCCGGCGAGAGATCACAGCGGATCTCGAGTCCCGCGATGGGGTCCTCGAGGTCCTGTTGTACCACCGCACCGGCGTCGTCCAGGCCGGCGAGGACATCGTCCACGTGGTGGTCCTCGCCGGCCACCGCGCAGAGGCCTTCGAAGCGGTCTCCGACGGCATCGATCGGCTGAAGGAGGAGGTCCCGATCTTCAAGAAGGAGGTCACTATCGAGGACACCGTCTGGGCCCACGAGCGGTGAGGTTTTTGCGCCCGGGGGATTGTGAGCCCGATGGAGTTGCATGCGAGGGGATGTGACCCCCTGAATATTCGTGTCTCCCTATGAATCCGTGCCTCCCCGAAAATCCGAGCCACCCGGCCTCCGGAGCGCTTCGATGGGCAACCACCAAATACGCGCCCCTCCCAGAGCAGGGCAATGACGACGTCCTTCTTCGACCGCCTGGCCGAGCGGATCGCGGCCGTCGACAGCGTGGTTTCCGTCGGCCTCGACCCGGACCCCGACCGCCTCCCGGAGACAGTCGCCGACGCGGACCTGCCACGGTGGGCCTTCAACCGGCGGATCGTCGACGCGACCCACGAGCACGCGGCCTGTTACAAGCCAAATGCGGCATTCTACGAGGGTCCCGACGGCTGGCGGGCGCTCCGGGAGACGATCGCCTACGCCCACGGCAAGGGCGTCCCCGTCCTGCTCGATGCCAAGCGGGCGGACATCGGCAACACGGCCCGGCAGTACGCGAGTGTCCTCGACGACCCGGGCGACGGTGGTCTGGGGGCCGACGCCATCACCGTCAACCCGTACCTCGGGCGGGACGCCCTCGAGCCCTTCCTCCAGCGGGGGGCCGCGGGCGTGTTCGTCCTCTGTCGGACCTCCAACAGCGGCGGCGCCGACCTCCAGGACCTCGCACTCGAGAACGGCGAACCCCTCTACGAGCGCGTGGCGGCGCTGGCGGACCTGTGGAACCGGAACGACAACGTGGGCCTGGTGGTCGGGGCGACGGCGCCCGAGGAACTCGAGGAGATCCGTGAAGCCGTGCCGGGCCTGCCCTTCCTCGTCCCCGGCGTGGGTGCGCAGGGTGGAGACGCCGAAGCGGCGGTGGAGTTCGGGCTCGCCGAGTGGAAGCATCCGGTGGAAGGTGACGGGCCGGCGGGTGGCGGGGACGGTGAGACGGAGATCGCCGTGGGCCTCGTCAACTCCTCGCGCGGAATCATCTTCGCCGGTGAGGGGGCCCGGGACCCCGACCGGTACTTCGACGCCGCCGGCGCTGCCGCTAGGGATCTCAAGGGGCGACTCAACCAGTTCCGGTAGTCCCGGGCTGGTCGCTGTGCTCTCGGTGGTGAACCTCGCTGACTCTCTGCTTTGTCGGTCGTAGCGGTCGGCTTTGTCGCGACCTATGGCTCGACCGCCGCTGCAGACGCCCGGAAAGCCCTCGCCTCGAAGGGGGATGTGACAGCACCCGCAAACAGCCAGAAAGCCCTCACCTCGCTCGCGGTCGCTGAGCAGGATATCCTC
>JAZKTI010000022.1:0-17060 GCA_036625635.1 Haloarculaceae archaeon | reverse complement strand
GAGCGAGCGGAGCGAGCGAGCGGCTTTTTTCACCTAGTTTTTTGTTCGAGGGTCGACGCGGGCCGCGGAGCGGCCCGCGGAGGCCCCCGAGTAAAAAAGAGGTTAGAAGTAATTCACCCGCTCGGGCAGTTCCTGCTTCATGCCCTTTCGCTCGCGGATCTCGAGGATCTTGTCGGGCTGGAGGTTGTCCGCCAGCACCTGGAAGCCGGCGTTTTCGGTGTTCCAGGAGGCCCGGCCCTCCGTCGCAGAGCGGATGTCGCTCGAGAAGCCAATCATCTCCTCGACCGGCGCCACGCCCTCGACGACCATGAGGTCGCCCTCCTGATACATGTCGTCCACGCGGCCACGACGGCCCTGGACTTCGCCGGAGGCCGCGCCCATGTGTTCATTGGGCACGTCGATGCGGACCTGCTGGATCGGCTCCAGGAGCTTCACGTCCGCGTCGATCAGGGCGTTGTGGAGTGAGTGACGGACCGCCGGGATGACCTGGGCGGGGCCGCGGTGGATGGCGTCCTCGTGGAGCCGGGCGTCGTGGAGGCGGACCAGGGTCCCGACGACCGGCTCGGCGGCCAGCGGGCCGTCGACGAGGGCCTCCTCCATCCCCTCGAGGACGAGTTCCATCGTCTCGTTGAGGTGCTGGATGCCCTTCGTGTCGTCCACGATGATGTTCTGGCCGACGATGTCCTCGACGTTCTGGGAGGTGTCCTTGTCGAGGCCGGCCTCCTGGAGGGCCTCCCGGCGTTCGAGTTCGGGCATGTCCATCGAGGCCTCGCCGTGCTGGAGGGTCTCGACGATGGGTTCGTCGAGGGGGTGGACGGTCATGTAGAACCGGTTGTGGCGGTTCGGCGAGATGCCCTCGACCTCGCGGCTCTCGGTCTGGGGGGCCTCGCGGTAGACGACGATCGGTTCCCCGGTCTCGACGGGGATGCCCTGGTTGCGCTCGATGCGCTGGGTGATGACCTCGAGGTGGAGTTCGCCCTGGCCGGAGATGAGGTGCTCGCCGGTGTCCTCGTTGATCTCGACCTGGATCGTTGGGTCCTCCTTGGCGACCTGCTGGAGCGTCTCGATCAGTTTCGGCAGGTCGTCCATGTTCTGGGCCTCGACGGACTTCGTGATGACCGGCTCGGAGATGTGCTCGATGGACTCGAAGGGCGTCATCTCGACGCTCGAGACCGTCGAGCCCGCGATGGCGTCCCGGAGGCCCGTGACGGCGGCGATGTTGCCGGCGGGGACGCGGTCGACCTCCTGGCGTTCGCCGCCCATGTAGATGCCGACGCTCTGGACCCGGTTGGTGCCGGCCGTCCCGGAGACGTAGAGTTCCTGACCCTTCTCGAGGGTGCCCGAGAAGACCCGACCGGCGGCGATCTCGCCGGCGTGAGGGTCGATCCCGATGTCGGTGACCATGAGGACGACCTCGCCGTCCTCGTCGACGAGCCGCATCGTGTCGGCAATCTCCGAGTCGGCGTCGCCACGCCAGATCCGCGGAATCCGTCTGGGCTGGGCGTCGACAGGGTTCGGGAAGTGCTCACAGACCATGTCGAGGACGACGTTCGAGAGCGGCGTCCGCTCGTGGAGTTCCTGGCGCTCGTCGTTGCGCTCGAGGTCCATGATGTCCCCGAAGTCCATGCCGGTCCGCGTCATCGAGGGCATCGAGACGCCCCACTTGTAGAGCGCAGACCCGAAGCCGACGGTGCCGTCCTCGACGGAGACCGTCCAGTCCTCGTCGATCTCGTCCATCTCCTCGGTCATCCCGCGGATGAGTTCGTTCACGTCGCGGATGACCGCCACGAGGCGCTCCTGCATCTCCTCGGGCCCTTCCTGGAGCTCGGAGATGAGGCGGTCGACCTTGTTGATGAAGAGCGTGGGCTTGACGCCCTCGCGGAGGGCCTGCCGGAGGACGGTCTCGGTCTGGGGCATCGCCCCCTCGACGGCGTCGACGACCACGAGTGCACCGTCGACGGCACGCATCGCCCGGGTTACGTCGCCCCCGAAGTCGACGTGGCCGGGCGTGTCGATGAGGTTAATGAGGTGGTTTGTGTCCTCGTACTCGTGGGTCATCGAAACGTTTGCGGCGTCGATGGTGATTCCGCGCTCCTGCTCGTCCTCCTCGGTGTCCATCGCCAGTTGCTCGCCGGCGGTCTCGTCGGAGATCATGCCCGCGCCGGCAAGCAAGTTATCTGTGAGCGTAGTTTTGCCGTGGTCGACGTGAGCCGCGATGGCAATGTTCCGGATGTTCTCCGGTTTGTCCATCAGCGTCTCGCACTCCTGGACGATTTTCTTGCGTCGGCCCATTTGTACGCCGGCTACCCCGAGCAGCGCAAAAAGGGTAGTGTTTCGGCCCGGCCCGTGGGACACCACCGCGTAGCCCCCATTGGAGGGGAGGTCAGCCTCCCCCACCCCCTCCCGACGGCACACACCCCGATGGCACCCCTCCCGACGGCCCACACATCGATGGCACCCCTCCCGACGGTCCACACCTCGATAGCCACCCCTGCCGATGGCCGACACCCTAATAGGCGCCTACCACCCAGACGTGCACGTATGGACGTTCGCGTCGACGGGCCGGGTCCCGCCGAACCGTTTCTCGGAGCGCGCGACCTCTTCGCGACCGAGCGCCGCCTCTCGCGCCCCGTCGAGGTCCGTATCGTCGAGGACCCCGACGAGCGAACGCGCGTCAGCCACGACGAGACCGGCCACCGGCTGACCACCTCCCGGGCGGCCGCCACGAGTGCGATGGCCCGCGAACTCGCCCTCCACGAGTTCGCGCACATGCACCACTACGAGACCGCCCACCCCTCGCACACCCAGGACACTCAAGAGGCGATCTTCCTCGCGCTCGCGGGCCGAACCGTCGAGCAACGGAAGCTGACCCACGTCCACCAGATCGCCAACCACATGAAGGACATCTACGCCGACGACCTCTGGATGGACGTCGCTCCGGCGGACAAAATCGTCTCCTTCCTGGAGTCCAGCCTCGCCGCCGCGGTCGCCGACCGGCCGAGTGACCCACGGGCCTGGGACCGGTTGACCCCCGCTTCCGACCCCGAGATCACGGCAGTCAACGCCGCCTTCGCCCTCGCCCTGGTCGAGCGCCACGACCTCGTCGACGCCGACCACCGCCTCTACGACCTCGCCCACGCAGCCGCCCTCGACGCGCCGGCGGTCGACCTCGTGGCGTTCAAGCGACGGTTCCGATCGCTGGAGCGCGACCCCGACGAGAGCACGTTCCGGAAGGCCCTGGTCGACGTGACTCGAGCCTACGTGTGTCGCGATGGTCGTGCGGCGGACTGAGTTGAATTCCAATGGGAAACCTCGGGATGCTTCCGAACGCGGAGTGATCTTGGCTTGGCCGCTCCTGGTTCCCGCTTCGACCTGGTCTCTCCGACGGTGGTGGGCGGAATCCCGAAAGCCCTCGGCCCGATCTTATGTGTTGGCGTTTCACACCTCACCGCAAACAGCCAGAAAGCCATCGGTCCGCTCGTGTGCTCTGAGCGGGATATCCTCGCTCCGCTCGGATAGTTGCCGGCTCAGAGCACACGAGCTGGGAGGCGGCTCACCGGCTCACTTCGTTCACCGGTTCGCCAGGCCGAGGCCTCGCTACGCTCGGCCTTGCAGGCTTCGCCGCCTCCTGATGACGTGGCGCCTCCGCCGCCACGCTGACCTCGCCCTTTCAATCCGCCATGAGGATCCAGGCCGTATCTCGCGATACAGGGTTCCAACCGCAAAGTAGCTGGCTCGCGCCACGCGCTCGCCGGGACCGACAGGCCCGGCGAGTGCCCCTCGCGCGAGCCTGGGGAGGGGTGGTGGCCCCCCGTGCCGGTGCCGAACGAAGTAAGGCCCGGCACGGATAGCGCGGAGCTGGCGGACTGAAAGGGCGAACCTCGGTCGGGGTGTTCTGAACGGGCATTATTGGAGCGAGTGCAACGAGCGAGAATATCCCGTTCAGAACCCACGAGCGAGGTGAGGGCTTTCTGGCTGACTGTGGTAGCACTCCCGGTCACACCAACTACAGAGAGCGAGGTGAGGGCTTTCTGACCGTTCGCGGTGAGAGCAGAATTTCCAGCAACTACACCGAAACCAGCGGTGAGACCGCAAGTCCCAGCCCAAGCAGGAGAACCGGAACGTCCCTCCGCCCGATCGAGAGGGCGGGCAAGGTCGGATTCCAGGCGAAGCAGCGCGCCTTCAGTGCAGTGGCCAGCCGGTCGGCCCGGTCCAGCGCCCTCGCCGCCGAGAGGAAGCCGATCCGGCCGAGGCGGTCCCGGAGCGACCGGCGGTCGCCGCCGCGGGCCGCCACGGCCGCCCGGACCTCCCCGACGTCCCGCCGGACCACCGGGACGAACCTGACGGTGAGCCCCACTCCGACGCCGAGGACCTGCCCGGCACGTCCAGGGACGAGCCACTGGATCGCTGCCCGGGTCTCCCTGACCGGGGTCGAGTGGACGTAGGCGGCGCTGACCAGCAGCACGGGAACGAGGCGTCCGACCGAGAGGAGCGAGCGGAGTGCAGCGTCGGCGGCGAACCACGGCGGACCGAGTCGGACACCTGCGATCACCGGGCCAAACGCCAGCACCACGAGCACGAACCAGTAAGCCCGGAACGCGTCGAGGGGTGAGAGCCGGGCGGCCAGCAGGACCAGGAGGGCCAGCGCGGTCAACCCCCCGATCCAGGCCGCCGTCGGGTGGGTGAATGCGGCGACGGCAACGCCCGCCTGGAAGAGGAGCTTCGTCCGGGGGTCGAGGCGGTGGGCGAGGGTCTCGCCCGGGACGTAGCTCAACATTCCGGGACCCGGACGCCGATGTCGGTGAGTCCCTCGCGGGCTGCCGTCGGTGGCGCGTCCACGGCGACCGCCCCGTCCCGGAGCCCGAGGACCCGATCCACCCGTCCCAGGAGGTCCCGGACGTCGTGGGTCACGACGACGATGCCGGTGCCGTCGGCGTGGAGGGCCTCGAGGTGGGCGAGGACAGCCTGGCGGGCCGGCCAGTCGAGCCCGGCGAAGGGCTCGTCCAGCACCAGGTGATCCGGCGCCATCGCGAGCGCGCCGGCGATCGCGACGCGGGCCCGTTCCCCGCCCGAGAGTTCGTCGATCCGATCGTCCTCGCGGCCGGTCATGTTGACCGCGGACAGGGCCTCCTCGACGCGGTCGTCGATCGCCGCGCGATCCAGTCCGAGGTTTTCCGGACCGAAGGCCACGTCGGCACCGACCGTCGCAGCCACGAACTGATCGTCGGGCGACTGGAAGACCATCCCCACGCTGGTCCGGGCGGCCAGAGGGTCGGCGGTGGCCTCGACCCCGTCGACGGTAACAGCGCCCGCGTCGGGCTCCAGCAGCGCGTTGAAGTGCCTGACGAGCGTTGTCTTGCCGCTGCCGTTGGCTCCGGCGAGCAGGACCCACTCGCCGTCCTCGACGGTGAGAGAAACCCCCCGGAGTGCCGGCGCGGCACCGTCCTCGGCGTCGTCGGCACCGTCCCCGTAGTGGTGGACGAGGTCCTCGACGGCGATCATTCGATGCGGGCGAGCAGGTCCTGCCCTGCGAAGACGGCGCCGCCTGCGACGGCGACTTTGATGAGGTCACCGATCGCGAAGGGGATCATGACGTCGACAGCGGTGCCGAGCGGGAGCCCCTGGACCGCGGCGAACCACGGGACGCCGACAGCGTAGATCGGGACCAGCGCCAGCGCGAAGCCGATCGTCGCCTGTCCCGGGGAGACCTCCACGACGGGCTTCGGGACGGTCGACCGGTGGACGACGGCCCCGACCACCACCCCGGCGAGGAGGAAGCCCACGATGAACCCGCCCGTCGGCCCGAGGAAGTACCCCAGGCCTGCGCCCCCGCTCGAGTAGACCGGTGCGCCGACGAGGCCGGCCACGATCCAGAGGAGCAGCGCGAGTCCGCCCCAGAGCGGCCCCAGCACGAGGCCGGCCAGGAACACCCCGAAGTGCTGGAAGGAGAAGGGGATGTTCCCCGGGAGCCGGATCGAGACGTACGAGAGTCCGGCCACCAGCGCCGCGATCAGGACGGCCCTGGCGAAGGAGTCGACGGTCACGTCCGGGACCAGTTCGACCGCATCGGTATCCTGGGACATACGTGGACGAGTGTCGTCAACTGCAATCAAGATGGCGGTTGACGAGAGCGGGTCGAGTCGCGGGTGGGGGCCGCCGGACTGGCCGTCGTGTCGGTTCCGGGTACACACGCCTGCGGACTGGCATCCGAGTCGATTACGGGTACACACGCCTGCGGACTGGCATTCCAGTCGGGTCCGGGTACAGATCGCCGATGGCCTAACGAGGCTTCTTTGCCCCTTCGCCGATTGCATCGGACATGGAGTACGTCACTGTCCAGGACGAGGAGGTCCCCGCGATCGGGCTCGGGACGTGGCAGATGGACGACGACGAGGCCTACGAGGCCGTCAGGACCGCCCTCGATCTGGGCTATCGCCACATCGACACCGCCCAGCTCTACGAGAACGAAGCCGCCGTCGGCCGGGCCATCGCCGACACCGAGGTCGACCGCGACGACGTCTTCCTCGTGACGAAGGTCAACCCCCGGAAAGCACGGACCCAGGACGTCGTCCAGAGCACGATGGAGAGCCTGCAGCGTCTGCAGACCGACTACGTGGACCTCCTGTTGCTGCACTGGCCGATGCCGCTCCTCTCCTTTGCGAAGACCGCCCGGGGCTTCAAGCGGCTCCGCGACGGGGGCCACATCCGCCACGCCGGCGTGAGCAACTTCCGCACCTGGCGGCTCAAGCGCGCCGTCGAGAAGTCACCGGTCCCGATCCTCGCCGACCAGGTGCGGTTGAACCCACACTACACCCACGAGACACTCCGGGAGTACGCCCGGACCACCGACACGCTGGTGACGGCGTACAGTCCGCTCGGCACTGGCACGCTCGTCGACGACGAGGTCTGTGCGGATATCGGGGCGAAGTACGACAAGACTGCCGCGCAGGTGGCCCTCCGCTGGGCGACCCAGTTCCCGAGAGTCGTGGCGATCCCGAAGTCGACAACCGAGCGCCACCTCCGGGCCAACCTCGAGATATTCGACTTCACCCTCACGCAGGCGGAACACGACCGGATCGCGCGACCATCCTACCTCCAGACGGCGAAGCAGGTAGTCGGGGTCTAGGGCTCGTTGCCTGGGGGCCCCCGAGGCGATCAGGAGTCGCGAAGCACCGTCGTCACCGGCCAGCGGGGCGTGTGAGACTCGCTCGCCGTGGCGTATCCGAGCCGGAAGAGGTGCTGGGCCTGGTCCTCTCCCGGGAGGAGGGCTGTGAGGTCCTCGCGGGTCTCCGGCCGTTCGAGGATCTGGCTCATCGGGTGGACGGCGATCCCCGCCGCCCTCGCGCCCAGGGAGAGACGCTGGAAGACCTGTCCAACCTGCACCCGGGCGGTTGGAGACGACGAACCGCTCGTGAGGACGCCGACCACCGGCGCGCTCGTGACCAGCGTGGAGTTCTTCTGTGCCTCGCGATCGCCGATGTCCAGGTGGGTCACGACTGCCTGGCCGACGCGTGCCTTCAGCCACGACGCCCCGAGGGCACCGTTCCCGATCCAGCGGCCCAGCTCCCGACGGTACCCTCGATCGTCCATCTGGCGGCGATCAGCCCGCGCCTGGAGCCGGGCGAGCTCGTCCAGCGTCCCCTCGCCCGTTAGCAGGTGCAGCCCGACTCCGACCTCGACGACCCAGGATCGGAGCGCAACGAGATCGCGGTCGGGAATAGGTCGATCCTCGAACGGGTGGTGGGTTGTCCGCCGGACCGTGATCGCCTCGAAGGCGCCGTTCGGTCCGGGCCGGGAGGGGCCCGCGTCCGGGTGGAGCTGGATGGTCGCCGCGGGGTCGTCATCGCCGTGGTAGCTGACCTCGCTGCCCACGTCGTAGTGGGCCGCCGCGAGACAGAGCGTCTCGATGGCACAACCGAGGCTGACGAATAGCTCCCGCCGATCGCTGTCGGCGACCTGGAGCCAGCGGTCCTCTACGGCGTGGACCCCGACCGTCCCACCGTCGACGGTGAATTCCCGGGGCTGGGAGTTGTGACTCGACGGGGCCAGGATGGCGTAGCGGAGCAGGAAACGGGCCTTCGCCTCGATGGGGCCACTCGTGGGAAACGCGTCGGGATCGCCGTCCCATACCGCGGTCGTCAGGTCCCCGGGATCCATTAGGGGCCATTACGGGAGCCGGCGCGTTGACCCTTCCCGTGATTCCCGACCGGCTGGACCGGCGCTTGTCCGACACTGGGGACAGGATGGACCAGGGTCGCGAAGCAATGGCCTCCCAGCGAGAACGAGGTGTGGCGACGGGGTTACCGCGCGGCGGCGGCGACGCGTTCCTTCTCGGTCTTCTGGTTGACCGCGTAGGTCTGGACGTCGTTGTTCGCCGCGCCGGTCAGCTGGTTCGCGAGGGCCTCCTCGGCGTCTGTCGGCGACTTGAAGGAGGCGTTGTGGACGCCCTCGGCGATGAACTTCAGCGCCTGGTCGACCCGCCGCTGAGGCGCGATATCGACGGCCTTCGGGACGGAGATGCCGCCGTACTTCAGCCGGACGGTCTCCTCGCGGGGAGCACTGTTCTCGACGGCGCGCACGAGAATCTGGACCGGGTTCTCGTCGGTGCGCTCGTGGATGGACTCGAAGGCGTCCTGGACGAGTCGGGTCGTCAGCTGCTTCTTGCCCGTGTTCTCGTCGGTCTGCATCAGTCGGTTGATGAGGCGCTCGACGATGGAGACGTCGGACTTCTTGAACTGCTTGTCCGTGTGCCGCCCCATCGTGTGGGCGATGGGGGTGACGTTGATGTACCGCTCCGTCGAGGGATCCCTGTAGACCAGGTCTTCGACGGCCCAGCGCTCGAAGAGGAGGGCGTTTGTCCCCTCGTCGGCGGCGTCTGCGTCGGCGTCTGCGTCACTCGACATGGTTATCGCACCGGCTTCTCCGCGTTCCCGCGGACGAGTTCCAGGAGCGAGACCCCGTTGACCTTTTCGACCTTGTAGTTCACGCCGGAGATGTCTCCCATCGCCCGACCCTTCGCGCCGCCGATGCCGGCGATGGTGACCTCGTCGTGCTCGTCGATGAAGGAGATGGCGCCGTCGCCTGGCGCGAAGGCAGAGACCTGCTTCCCGTTCTTGATCAGCTGGACCCGGACGCACTTCCGGATCGCGGAGTTGGGCTGTTTCGCCTCGATACCGATCTTCTCCAGTACGATGCCGCGCCCCTGTGGCGCACCCTCGAGCGGGTCGGACTTCGCTCCGAGTCCTCGCTCGCGGCGCGCGTAGTCGGAGTCGGACCACCGATGTTTCTGGCGGTCCTTCTTGAGTTTGCGCGCGGCGTACTTCCCGTTCGCCATGGTAGACACGAATATCCGACGGAGGTACTTAAGCGTCGTCTTTCGATCCAGGGAAGGGGCTTTTGCCGAGCCGTCCGTCCCCCTGGCATGGACCTCTCGGACCTCACCGTCCTGGACTTTACACACCTCCTTCCCGGCCCATACGCGACCCAGTTGCTCGCCGACGCGGGCGCGGACGTGATCAAGGTCGAACCCCCCGGGGGCGATCCGGCCCGGCACCTGGCCTTCGGTGACGGAAGCGGTGGGACGGACCGGGTTCCACCGGGAACCCTGTTCCCCCTCCTGAACCGTGGCAAGCGTAGCCTCGTTCTCGATCTGAAGGCCGAGGGCGTCGAGCGTGCCCTGGTCCCCCTGTTCGACTCGGCCGACGTCGTCATAGAACAGTCCCGCCCGGGCGTGGCCGACCGGCTCGGCATCGGCGAGGCCGACGTTCGCGAGCACGCTCCCGACGTGGTCTACTGTTCGCTGACCGGGTACGGCCAGACCGGTCCGTGGGCCGACCGGGTGGGTCACGACCTGAACTACGTCGGCGAGGCGGGCCTCCTCGACGCGACCCGCGCGAGTCCCGACGACCCACCCGTCATCCCCGGCGTACCCGTCGCCGACATGGCCGGCGGCCTGGTCGCGGCGTTCTCGACTGTCAGCGCGCTGCTATCCCGGGAACTCGGAACGACCTCGGGGGAGTACGTCGACGTGTCGCTGACGGACGCCGCCCTGTCGATGGAACAGGTCCTCGCTGCGAGCGCCCTCTTCGGGGGGACGCCCCGAGCCGGCGACACTCCGCTGACCGGTGGCCAGCCCTGCTACGACGTCTACGAGTGTGCCGACGGCCGGTACCTGACGGTGGCGGCACTGGAGCCGAAGTTCTGGGCGGCGCTGTGTGAGCGGCTCGATCACGACGAACTCCGGGACGAACACCTCGCCACCGATCCCGCGACGCGGGAGGCTGTCCGGAATACACTCGCCGAAACCTTCGGCTCACGCCCACGAGAGGCGTGGCTCGAGGTCTTCGACGACGGCGAGATTCCGGTGGGCCCGGTGCGGAGCGTCGCCGAGGCGATGGCGGCTCCCGCGTTCCGCGACCGCGGCGCCGTTCGCGAGGGGGGCGAGGGTCTGCACCCCCGACTCGGGTTCCCCGCGGCCGGCGAGGTGACGGCGGAGATGGCGCCCCCGCCCGAGCCGGGAGCCGACACGGACGCCATCCTCGCCGAGGCGGGGCTCGATCGGTCAGTGCGGGATTCCCTTGCGGAAAAGGGCGTCTTCGGTGGGTGAGGAACTCCCTCAGGTCAGTTCGATGGCGTCGACGTCGAAGTGCCGGTCGGCCAACATCCGCGCCGCGTCGATGTTCCGGCCGTGCGCCCCGATCGCGGCGCCGCGGTCCTCCTGGGCGACCTCGACGTAGGCGACCAGGTCGTTGTTCTGGGAGATGGTCACGTTGTAGACCGCGGCGGGGGACAGGGCGTTGGCGACGAAGTCCGCGGGGTTGTCGGCGTCCTCGACGAGTTTGACCTCCGTGTCGAGGCGCTCCTCGACGGCCCGGACGTGCTTGCCGTCGGGGCCGATCGCCTTCGGCATGTCCCCCGGGGCCACCAGAAAGATGAGCCGGTCGTGCTCGTCGTCGACCACGCAGTCGCGAACGCCCGCGTCGGTCTCCCGTTCGTAGAGCGCGACGAGCCGACGAGCCTCGTCCGAAAGGGTGACCGTCATCGCCTAATCGGCCGATTCGCGCTCGCCGGCAGTCATGCGGAGGTCGACGTCGCCGGTGCCCAGTTTGATGGGCTTGCCGACGATTACGTTCTCCGTGACGCCGTTGAGGTCGTCGATTTCGCCGTGGATCGCCGCGTCCAGGAGGTGGTTGACGGTCACCTCGAAGGCTGCACGGGCGAGGACTGACTCCTTCGACCCGGAGATGCCGTGGCGGCCGATGGACTCGATCGTCCCCTCGTTGGTCATCATGTCCGCGACGAGCATCAGGTGGCGGACGTTCACGTCGTCGAGGCCCTGCTCCTCGAGGGTGTTCATCGTCTCCTCGATGATGGCCTCTCGGGCGGCCTCGATACCGAGCTGGCGGTGGACCTCGTGGATGTTGTTGCAGGTCGTCCGCGAGGCGTCGACGCCCTCGATGTCGAGCACCTTCCCGAAGTCCGACCCTTCGGTGTAGAGAACGAACTCCTCGCCCTCGTCTCCGTCCGAGGCCCCCTGCCCCCCGCGCTCCTCCTTCCTGATGACCACGCGGGTGACGTCCTCGATGCCCTTGAAGACGATCTCCCGGAGTTCCTCGACGAGCTGGAGGAGGTCCCGGTAGGAGGGTTCCTCCGGGCCGAACTCGATGACGAGGCCGTCGCGGCGTGCGGTCACGCCCAGACTCGACTCGATGGTCTCGGCGATCTCGCCGGCGATCTCGCCGGGATCGTCGACGGTCGGCCAGCGCTCCATGAGCGTATCTTCGTTGAGTGCGATCTGGACGAGCATGTCGGCGACGTTCGTCGACACGTCGCCGAGCTGGAGGATCTTCGTGGCCTCGATCTTCCAGACGACCTCGTGGGCCTTCTCGCGGTCGGCGGCGTACTCGTCCTCGAGGTGGACCGTCATCATCGGCGTGTCGGGTTCCTTCCGGGCGTCCACGAGTTCGATGAGGCGTGGCAGGCCCTGCGTCACGTCGATCTCGGCCACGCCAGCGTAGTGGAACGTGTTCATCGTGTTGTGGGTCACGACACCCTGGGCGGTGGTGAAGGTGTCGAGACCCCCGACGGAGACGTCGTAGACGTAGTCGTCGTCGGGTTCGAAAGATCGAACCGCTTCAATCCGTTCCCAGACAGCGTCTCCGGCGACCGCGCTCCGGAGAGCCTCGACCGCCTCGGACTCGCCATCGATTGCCTCGTCCATCTCGTCGACGAGTTTCGCGAGCCGGTTCCGCCCGATTCGCTGTCGGTCGTGGGCGCTGTTGACCTGTCGGTTCGGAATGCCGGCTCGCGAGGCCGCGGTTTTGAGGTCATCGCCGAAGCTCGGGATCTGGTCTGTCGCGTCCGGGCCGTCCGCATCGACCCGGTGGACCAGGTCCGTGAGTTGGTCAGCACGGTCCCCGACGAGTTCGACCTCGTGTTCGAACGTCGGAAGGTACTTGCTCGGAATCCTGAGCGTCCGGGACCCGTCCTGTCGGCCGAGTGTGGCGTAGACCCCGATCCTCGCGAGGAGGAGCGAGATTCCGACGATCAGTCTTCCGGAGGTGGAACTGGCTCGTACAGACCGCTTCCCGACGTTCCCGTCGCCGGCGAAGTAGCCCCCGAGGAACCCACTGACGAAGGCGTCTGAGGCCCCGAACGCGAACCCGGGGACGACCTTCTCGCCGCCGCTCGTGCAGAGTGTCTCCAGGAGGTCGGCCAGTATCGTCCCGTTGACCCGAATGTCGTGACCCGTCGCGAAGCCACTCTCGTTGTCGTATTCGTTCAGACTCAGGTCGAAACGGTCCGCGAACGAGCGGATCCGGTCCTGGAAGGCCGGATCGACGTTCGAGATTGAGACGTAGTGATCGGTCAGGTTGCCTTCCGCGAGGAAGGCGCCCACGAAGAAACCGGTTTCCGCGTCGAGTGGCAGTTCCTGGGGGAGCGACACGGTACCCTGCCACGGGTAGATCGCATCCCGCTCGAGGTCGCCCGCGGCCAGCGCAGCACGCTTGTTCCGGACCTGTTCCTCACCGCCCGGGTGCGAAGCGACACCGCCATCAGTCAGGAGCGACGTGTGCCAGTACTCATCGGCCGGGAGGTGCGGTCGGAGGTCGAGGGTTTCCTGGCTCGAGGGCACGTCGAAGGCACCGGCGACGGGGAGCCAATCGCCCGGATCCAGATCGGCCCCAGCCACGGGAACGACCTCGTTGTCCCGGCGGGTGACAAACGAGTGGGACTTGGTGGCCCGAATCGTCCGACCCGACTCGAGTTCGAATTCGAGTAGTTCGGCCGGTGCGTCGTGTCGACTTACCTCCTCGACCGGACACCACGCCACCTCTTCGTCTGCCCCGAGTGAGAGCACCTCGATGTCACGCCTCGGGCGGCCGACTTCGTGGTCTCCGGTAATGGCCGTCGGCGTCGATTCCAAGGCGTCGTCGACCACCCCCCCGATCTCTTCGGTTGCAGTCTGTCCGTTACGTCTGGTGACGATCGCTTCGTCGCCGGGCAGGGACATCTGCGTCCCGGGTTCACCGATCGACTGCGCGCTCACGGTGCCCACCGGGTCCAGCGGATCGACCCGGGTGTCGAGGTAGCGGGCCTCGACGGCCTGGCAGATCTCGTTGACCGCCTCGAGGTCGGGGTCGCGGTCCTCGATCGTCTCGTAGACCTGGTTCCTGAGCCGCCGGGGCAGCTCGGTGTCCTCGACCAGTGCTTCCACGTCGTCGGATGCGTCGTAGTCTGTCATTGTCTAGTCCCCCGTCTGGGCCATCCACCAGTCGTCGGCACGCTCGGACAGGTTGGTGGGCTCGGTACGCTCGCCCATGAAGCGTTCTTTCTCGGCCTCGCTCTCGAACTCCTCCTCGAGGACCCGATCGGCGATCTCGTCGACGTCGATCGGCGAGTCGGCCGACGAGGAGACCTCGACGGGCGAGACGCCGTCCTCGCCGAACTCGAACTGGACGATTGTGTCCGAGGTGTCCCGGACGGTCCCGTCGTACTGCGTCTCGAGTTCGGAGAGGGCGTTGATCAGCCGGCGCTGCAGGTAGCCGGACTTGGAGGTCCGGACCGCCGTGTCGACCAGGCCCTCGCGGCCCCCCATGGCGTGGAAGAAGAACTCCTTGGGCGTGAGGCCGCCTCGGTAGGAGTGTTCGACGAAGCCGTGGGCATCAGCCGAGAGGTCATCCGGTTCGAAGTGGCTGAGCGTGCGGTCCTCGTAGCCGCGGTTGATGCGCTCGCCGCGGACTGCCTGCTGGCCGACGCAGCCGGCCATCTGGGTCAGGTTGAGCATCGACCCGCGGGCGCCGGACTCGGCCATCACGACCGCCGGGTTCGTCTCGTCGAAGTGATCCTCGGCGATGTCGCCGGCACTGTCGCGGGCCTTGCCCAGCGTCTGCATGATCTTCATCTCGAGCGTCTCGTCGACCGTCCGGCCCGGCAGGCTCTCGAGGTCGCCGCGCTCGTAGGAGTCGATGAGTTCCTCGACCCGGGCCTCGGCATCCGCGATGGCGTCGTCGATCTGCTCCTCGGCCGCCCCAGGGATCGATTCGTCGTCGATCCCGATGGAGAAGCCGAAGTGCATGATCGTCCGAACGGCCAGCGAGGACACCTCGTTGATAAAGATGCGGGCCCGGGTCTTCGAGTAGCGCTTGGCGATGGAATCGACGATCTCGCCACCGAAGGCACCGACAGCGTCCTCGTCGATGGTCCCCGCGAGCAACTGGCCATCCTCGATGACGACTTCGTCCCCCGCCGAGGAGGTGAACTCGAGGTCGAGATCGTCGGGCAACAGCTCCGAGAAGACCGTCCGCCCGGTCCAGTACTCGTCGCCGGCCTCGTTTGTGCCGTCCGGCGCGGGCAACTCGTCGATGCGAGTGGTCCGCAGCAGGTCCAGGGCCTGGGTCTCGTTGAACGTGGGGTTCCGGTTGGTCAGGAGGTAGGTCCCTGTCACGTGGTCCTGGATGGCACCGAGGATGTTCTCGCCGAAGCGGGGCGAGAGCATCTGTTCCTGGACGCGCATGAGTACGCGGGCTTCCGCCCTGGCCTCCTCGTTCTGGAGGGCGTGCATGTTCATCTCGTCCCCGTCGAAGTCGGCGTTGTACGGCGGGCAGACGGTCGTGTTCAGCCGGAAGGTCTTGTAGGGCATCACCACGACCTCGTGGGCCATGATCGACATCCGGTGCAGCGACGGCTGTCGGTTGAAGACGACGATGTCGCCGTCGATGAGGTGGCGGGAGACCTCCCAGCCGGGCTCGACCTTCTCGGCGAGTTCCTCGCAGTTCTTCTCGGTGACCTTCAGCCGGCGACCGTCGTGCCGGCGGACGTAGTTCGCGCCGGGGTGGCCCTCCGGCCCGTTGGCCACGTAGCGGCGGGCCTCCTCGAGATTGCGCTCGTTGACGTTCATCGTCTGAGTCATCTCGGTGGCGACCCGCGCGGGGACGCCGACCTCGTTCAGCGAGAGGGTCGGGTCCGGCGAGATGACGGTCCGGGCGGAGAAGTTGACGCGCTTGCCCGAGAGCGAGCCGCGGAAGCGGCCTTCCTTGCCCTTCAGACGCTGGGAGAGGGTCTTCAGCGGCCGGCCGGAACGGTGCCGCGCCGGCGGCGTCCCGGAGATCTCGTTGTCCATGAAGGTCGTGACGTGGTACTGGAGGAGTTCCCAGAGGTCCTCGATGATGAGCTGTGGAGCGCCGGCCTCGCGGTTCTCCATGAACCGCTGGTTGATCCGGATGATGTCGACCAGCTTGTGGGTGAGGTCGTCCTCTGACCGCTGGCCGTTGTCCAGCGTGATCGAGGGCCGGGCAGTGACGGGCGGCACCGGGAGAACGGTGAGGATCATCCACTCGGGGCGGGACAACTCCGGATCGATGCCGAGGACGCCGATGTCCTCGTCCGGGATGTCCTCGAACCAGTCGCGGATGTCCGAGGGCATGAGCTTGTTCATGTCCTCTTCGGTGAGGTCGACGTCGAGGGCGGCCTCGATGGCCGTGCGGTCGTCCTCCCGGGGACGGAACTCCCCGGAGAGTATCTCCTGGACGCGGCCCGGGTCGATCCCGGTTTCGTCGGCGAGTTCGGAGGGCGTGACGCGGTCGTCCTCGGCGTCCTCCGGTTCCATCGCGCTGGCGATACGCTCGGAGTACTCGGCGGCCAGCACGGCCTGGACCTCGTAGTAAGTCGTCGGCTTCTCGTGCTGGATGTCGTACTGCTCCTCGCCACAGAACGGGCAGCGGTCCTTCTTCCGTGCCTGGCGGATAGCCGCTTTCGTCACATCGTTGAGGTCCCGCCCGAGATCGCGGGTCCGCCCGAGGCGGTCGCGGAACTCCGAGCGTTCGTCCTCGGTGAGACAGAGCCGTGAGCACTCCCGGCAGGTGCCCCGGAGGAGCCGCCGGATCAGCTTCGAGAACCCCACGTGGATAACTGGCGCCGCGAGTTCGATGTGGCCGAAGTGGCCGTTACAGGACCCGGAGTGCTTGCCACAGGTCTTGCACTCCAGGCCGGGGTCGATGACGCCCAGGCGGGGGTCCATCAGGCCCATGTCGATGGGGAAGCCGTCGTCGTCGTAGGTGTCGGCAGTGATAACCTTCGTCGCGCTCATGTCCCGGTACTCCTCGGGATCCATCAGGCCGAAGCTGATCTCGCCGATGTCCTTGGGGGTCTGTTGGACACTCATACGGCGTCCTCCAGTTCGATCCGCGGGGCGATGCCCAGCGCCTTCATCTCGTCGAGCAGGAGCTTGAACGCGTAGGACATCTCGACCTCGTGGATGTCGGTCTCTTCCTCGCAGTTCGGGCAGTAGACGCGGCGTTGCTCGACGTTCTCGACGGCGGTCATGCCGCAGTTGCCACAGACGTTGATGTACTCCCGGTCGGACTCGTCCAGCAGGCGTTCCTTCAGGGCCATGGCCGCCCCGTGGCCGATGAGGACGTCACGCTCCATTTCGCCCACGCGAAGGCCGCCCTCGCGGGCGCGCCCCTCGGTGGGCTGGCGGGTCAGGACCTGCACCGGACCCCGGGAGCGGGCGTGGATCTTGTTCGAGACCATGTGGTAGAGCTTCTGGTAGAAGATGG
>JAZKTI010000295.1:0-2753 GCA_036625635.1 Haloarculaceae archaeon | reverse complement strand
CGGGGACTGCTTCTGCGTGCCGCGGGCGGGGCCGTCAGTCCTCGACGGAGGCCGCATGCCGGGTCGTCCCCGAATACGGCGGCGGAAGCAATACCGAGGTCTCGGGATGGGTCCCTCGCCACTCCTCCCAGGTCGAAATCGTCGCCGGGACCTGCGATAGGAGCGTTCCCTCCACCGGCCCGCAGATCGACCGGGCGAGGATCTGGCTCCAGTAGCTCCCCGTCGCGTCGTCCCGGAGAACGACGTTCCCCGAGTGCCGGACCTGCCGTTCCTGGCCACCGGTCAGGACGGCGCCGACCACGCGACCCTGCTCGGCGGCGACGGCCTCCTGGAGCCGCGGGGCGGCCCAGAGGAGGCCCGTCGCCCGGAAGGTGGTTTCGGCAGCTTCGACCGTGCGTCGGGCGACCATGGCGCTCCGGCAGAGGGAGCAGTAGGTGACGAGGAGGGGCAGCCCCGCGATGGTGTCATTGACGACTTCGTGGACCCAGAGCACCGTGAGTGGGTATGCCCGCGGGGTGCCCTCGCGTTCGATGCCGACGACGGTGGTCTCCGGTGGTAACCCATCCGGTCGCGGCGCCACCTCGCCGTCGTGTTCGCCACCCACGTAATGCGAGCGGAGGGACCGCCCGACCCAGTCCTCCCCGAAAACCGGATCGGTAATGGCGTACACGCCGGGGTCGTTCTGCGGCGGCGCGGTGCAGATGTCCGCCGGGAACCCGGAGCGACCGAGCGGCCGGTCCGCCCCCTCACTCCTGGTAGGGGCCTCGAGCGCACAGCCCGCCAGACCACCGGCTGCTCCCACTGCGACCGTCCCGAGGAACGCCCGACGGTCCATGGTGCCCCTGGGAGACAGCGGGCGAAGAACCCCCGGCCCCCGTGTGGCTGCCGCTCACAATCGGCTACTCGACCGGTTCGAACCCCGACAAGCTCGTCCGGTAGTTTGGCGCTCGTCGCACTCCTAACCGACAGAATAACGTGGCCAGTGGGCGACAGGCTCACTATGTTCGACACGGTCCTGGTCGCCAATCGCGGTGAGATTGCCGTACGCGTCATGCGGGCCTGCGAGGAGCTCGGCGTGGACACGGTGGCAGTCTACTCGGAGGCCGACAAGCATGCCGGCCACGTCAGGTACGCAGACGAAGCCTACAACGTCGGCCCCGCTCGCGCTGCGGACTCCTATCTCGACCACGATGCGATTATCGATGCGGCACAGCGGGCTGACGCCGACGCGATCCACCCCGGATACGGCTTCCTGGCGGAGAACGCCGACTTCGCGGGCAAGGTCGAGGACACCGAGGGCCTCACCTGGGTCGGTCCGGCCAGCGACGGCATGGAAGCCCTCGGCGAGAAGACGAAAGCCAGGACCATCATGTCCGAGGCCGACGTCCCGATCGTCCCCGGGACGACCGACCCCGTGGAAACCGAAGACGAAGTCGTCGCCTTCGGCGAGGAACACGGCTGGCCCGTGGCGATCAAGGCCGAAGGGGGCGGTGGCGGGCGTGGGATGAAAGTCGTGGAGGGGCCCGACGAGGCCGAATCTCAGCTCGAAAGCGCCAAACGCGAGGGCGAGGCCTACTTCGACAACGACTCCGTCTACCTCGAGCGCTACCTGGAGAACCCCCGCCATATCGAGGTCCAGATTATCGCCGACCACCACGGCAACGTTCGCCACCTGGGCGAGCGGGACTGCTCGCTCCAGCGCCGCCACCAGAAGGTCATCGAGGAAGGGCCCAGCCCCGCGCTGACCGACGAGTTGCGGGAGCAGATCGGCGATGCCGCCCGCCGGGGCGTCCGCGAGGCCGAGTACGTCAACGCCGGCACCGTCGAGTTCCTCGTGGAGGACGACACCGACCGCGGCCCCGACGAGGTGCTCGGCTCCGCCGCGAACTTCTACTTCCTCGAGGTGAACACCCGCATCCAGGTCGAGCACTGCGTCACCGAGGAGATCACGGGCATCGACATCGTCAAGTGGCAGCTCCGGGTCGCCGCCGACGAGGAACTCGGCTTCGACCAGGAGGCCGTGGAGATCGACGGCCACGCCATCGAGTTCCGCATCAACGCCGAGAACGCCGCCGACGACTTCGCACCGGCCACCGGGGGCACCCTCCAGACTTACGACCCGCCCGGCGGGATCGGCGTCCGGGTCGACGACGCGCTCCGACAGGGCGAGGACCTCGTGACCGACTACGACTCCATGGTCGCGAAGCTCATCGTCTGGGCGGGCGACCGCGAGGAGTGCATTGCGCGCTCGAAGCGAGCCCTCGCGGAGTACGACATCGAGGGCATCCACACCGTCATTCCCTTCCACCGCCTGATGCTCACCGACGACCAGTTCGTCACCGGGCGCCATACCACGAAGTACCTCGACGAGCACCTCGACCCCGAGGCTATCGACGAGGCCCAGGAGCGCTGGGGTCGCGAGCCCCCCGAGGCGGAGGCGGCAGAAGCGGAGGAAGCAGTCACGGAGCGGGAGTTCACCGTCGAGGTGGACGGCAAGCGCTTCCAGGTCGACCTCGAGGAGCGTGGCGCCCCCGCCATCGACGTCGGGGCTGGAACCGGCGGGGCGGCCGGTGGGAGCGGCGGTGGCGCGACCGGGCAGCGGTCCGAAACTGCTGGTGGCGGTGGCGGTGGAGCTGCGGGTGGCGGTGGCGGAGGCGCCGAGGGTGTGGGTACCGTAGTCGCCGAGCAGGGCGGCGCCGGCGGCGAGGAGGCCGGCGCAGACGTCGTCCAAGAAGACGACGAGAACGTCATGG
>JAZKTI010000294.1:0-2785 GCA_036625635.1 Haloarculaceae archaeon | reverse complement strand
CTTCCAGTAGTTCCGATAGCCCGGCGCGGCGGTCTCTGTGAGGAGTCGTTGTAACTCAGTGTAGGGCCGGAGACCCACCTCGTCGGCGATCGGATCGCCGAACGCCCGTAACGGTCGGAGCGCCTCCTCCCCGTCCTCGGGGTTTCCCGCGTATACGGCGAGCAACTGAATGAATGGTGTCCCCGGTTCGAGGCCGAGCCGGGACAATTCCCCCGAGGCGGACGCGACCCCAGCCAGACAGTTGACTTCGTCCGGTGCGCCAGTCACGAAATCACGGTAGCGTCTCAGCACCGCCGCGGCGTCGTCGAACGGGTGAAGGATTCGCCCGGCCAGCACGTCGGGGCCGATCGGATGGAGGTCGTACTCGAAAGCGGTGACGACGCCGAAGTTCCCGCCGCCGCCCCGGACTGCCCAGAAGAGATCGGGGTTCTCCTCGGCGCTGGCGTGGACGAACTCCCCCTCGGCAGTGACGACATCGACCGACTGGAGGTTGTCCACCGTGAGGCCGTGCTTGCGTGCCAGGAAGCCGTTCCCGCCACCCAGCGTGAGTCCCGCGATCCCGGTCGTCGAGACACCACCACCGGTCGTGGCGAGGCCGAACGCTTGCGTCTCGTGGTCGAAGTCGCCCCACGTCGCCCCGGGGCCGGCCCGGGCCTTCCTCGCGTCGGGGTCGACCCGGACCCAGTCCAGCGGCGAGCAGTCGATCGTCAGTCCATCGTCGCAGACCGCGTGGCCAGCGACGTTGTGCCCGCCTCCCTTGACCGAGAGTCGAAGGTCCTGCTCCCGGGCGACGTCGACAGCGGCGATCACGTCGGCCGCTCCCCGTGGCCGGACGATCGCTCGTGGATGCCGGTCAATCATGGCGTTCCAGACCGTCCGGGCGTCGTCGTACCCGTCGTCTCCCGGGCGGAGGACCTCGCCCCGAACCAGTCCGTCCAGGGCCCGGAGCGTTGCCTCGTCTACGGGGGAGAAAACCGACATGGGTGGGCTCACTTCGCCTCGACCAGTCCCTCTCGAACCCGGAGGTCGTGTCTGCGCACCTTCCCGGTCGTCGTCTTCGGGAGCTCGGAGACAAACTCGAGTTCTCGGGGGTACTCGTACTTCGCCAGCCGCGATTTGACGTGGGCCTGAAGTTCCCCCGAGAGGTCGTCCGTGGGCTCGTCCCCCTCAGCGAGTACGACGAACCCCTTCGGGACCTCGCCGCGCATCTCGTCCGGGACACCGATCACCCCGGCGTCGGCGACGGCGTCGTGCCCAGCGAGGCACTCCTCGATTTCAGCCGGGCCGATCCGATAGCCGGAGGAGTTGATGACGTCGTCTTTCCGGCTGTGGAACGACAGGTAGCCGTCGGCAGACTGCGACCCGAGGTCCTCGGTCCGTAGCCAGCTGTCGTCGATCCGCCGAGCGGTCTTCTCGGGTGCGTTCCAGAATTTCAGGAAGCACGCCGGATTGCCGTCGTAGCGGACGGCAAGTTCGCCGACCTCCTCGGGCCCGAGTGGATCAGCCTCGTCGACGTCGAGTATCTCAATCTCCTGGCCGGGGACGGGTTTGCCCATGTATCCATCGCGGTGGTCGATGCCGAGTGCCTCGCAGTCGCCGGCACCGGTCGTGGCGGTCTCCGTCTGTCCGTAGACCTCGTGGACGGCCACGTCGCCGATCATCTCGTGTAACCAGTCGACGATCGACCCGCCGAGCGCCTCCCCGCCGTTGAAGACGACGCGAAGGCTTCCGAGGTCGTAGCGCTTGTCCGCCTCCGGTACCTGCATCAACGCCCGCCAGACGGTTGCCGGGCCACCGACGATGGAGACGCCAAACCGGGCGATCAACTCCAACATCCCCTCCGGATCGAACTCCGGGTCCGCGTCCCCGACGATCGGGACGCCGAGGTAGAGCCCGGACATGATCACGTCGAAAAGGGGGCCACCCCAGGACCACTCGCCGGGAGTGTAGAGGACGTCGTCCGCTCTGACGTCCATGTTATACCTGGTCAGCACCTGGCCCGGGAGTGCCCCGAGCAAACTCCGGTGGGCGTGGACGACCCCCTTCGGCGAGCCGGTCGTTCCGCTGGTGTACATGATGACAGCGGGGTCGTGGGCGTCGGTCGTCGCGGTCTCGACGTCGGCCGAGTCGTCCGCGATCGCGTCATGGAAGGCGATCTCGTCGTCCTCAATCGAGCCGTCGCCAACCACGAGCTTCGTCTCCAGGTCATCGAGACCAGGTTCGACCTCCCGGAGGGCCGGGAGCGCCGCCTCGTCGACGATAAAGGCAGAAGCGCCGCTATTCGCGAGGCGGTATTCCAGCCCGTCGGGCCCGAACAACAGCGAGAGCGGCACGGAGATAGCACCGAGCTTCCAGGCTGCGAGATGGGCGAGGAGACACTCGACCTTCTGCGCGCCGCTGACGGCGATCCGGTCGCCGGTATCGACGCCGGCGTTGGCAAGATAGCCCGCGAGCCGGTTCGCGTCCCGCCGAAGTTCGCCGTACGTATGTCTGGTCCTGGTTCCGTCCGCGTCGAGCGCGTGGACCGCCACCCGCTCCGGGTCGGCGTCGGCCCACCGGTCGCAGAGGTAGGTGGTCAGATTGAACTGTTCGGGGATGTCGTGCTCGAAGGCGTCGAAGAGCTGTTCGTATTCCTCCCACTCCCGCTCGTAGAAGTGGTAGGTGTCGATGCGCGTGTCGAGGTCGACGTGGGTCGTTGTCTTGGCCATAGTCATCGTTCGGGATTCTTTCCCGAGTCGCGCCGGGGCTGTCTTCGCCCGGCCATGTCAACGACCACGACCTGATT
>JAZKTI010000293.1:0-2794 GCA_036625635.1 Haloarculaceae archaeon | reverse complement strand
CGAGCGGGCCGAGGGCTTTCGGGCTGTTTGCGGACGCGTTTGTCATCACTCCAGCGAGCGGGCCGAGGCCTTTCGGGCTGTTTGCAGTAGCGGTCGTGTTTCCCACACCAGAGAGCGGGCCGAGGGCTTTCTGGCGGTCACGGGTCATTGTCCGGACAGACGCTGACGGCCGAAGTCGTTCCGACCGGGTCCGAGCGCGAGCGCCACCACTGGCTCGGGACCTGGACAAGTAGTACCCGGACGGAATCAACGCAACCGCACGTGGTCCAGGAACGTCGTGACCTCGGTTTCCCAGACCACCGAGACACCCACCGCGACCAGCCCCAGGGGTTCGGGCGAGGTGTCGTACTCGACGGTCGCCCAGCCCTCGTGAGCGTCGGCGGGGCGGGTGGTGTCGAAGGCGGTCTCGACCAGGGGCGTGTCCGGCAGCGCGCCGGCGTAGGCCGCGACCTTCGTGACCGTGTTCGCGGACGCCATCCCGCTGTAAACGTCGACGGCGAGCGAGTCGAACGGGCGGAGGTCGACCTGCTGCTGGACCCAGATGGTGCCGTCGTCCTGCCTGCCGTCGATGAACAGCGAGAGGAGGCGCCGACCATCAGTGACGGGCGGGCGATCACCCGCATCGCCCTGCTCCACGCTCGCGGCGGCGTCGACCGGATCGCCCGTGTTGGGGTCCGGCGGGAGGTCCGTCCCGACCCGCCAGCCGGCGAGGCCGTCCTCGAAGCTGCCGTTGTTGAGGGCCGTCCCTGGCGGTTCGGTGGTCGTCCGGGGGCCGCCGGGACTCGTCGTCGAGGGCTCCGGACTCGTCCCGTCGGCCGTCGTCGTGCCCGTCGATCCCTGGTCGGAACACCCTGCAAGACCGAGGAGGGTGGCAGTCCCGGTGGCGGCGAGGAAACGTCGGCGGTCCATGGAGTATCGAGGACAGGCGCAGACAAATGAGCTGGTCCTATTCCGATTCGGTGAGCATGTGGGACCCGCTCGATCGATCCGGGTGGATGAAGAGAGAAATTGTCGGGCACGTGAGCGACAGTCATATTAGTACCACCCGTGTACCACAAGCCATGAGCGCGGACGCGGACGAGGAGGGGGACATGGTGAAGCTCAACGTCAAAGTCCCGAAACGTCTTCTGGAGGAGTTAGACGTACTCGCCGAGGAGTTGCATTACACCAACCGTTCGGAGTTCGTCCGTGAGGTGTTGCGGGACACGACGGAACCAATTCTGACACCCGGCGCGCAATCGAGCATCTCGGAGGGGTACGCGGACGTGGCGGCGGGACGGACGATGTCGACAGACGAGGCCAGAGATCGCCTTGGAATCGACGAGAACTGAGGATTGAACGGTGGTCGACGTGATCCTGACCGAGACGCTGGTCACAACGTTGGAACAGTACGAGACAGAGGACGCAGAGCGCATCCTCGACAAGCTGGAGGACATCACCGACTTCCCGGATCACTTTCTCGACCGGCTGAAGAATCACCCGGGTTACAAACTTCGAGTGGGTGACTTCCGAGTCCTGATCGATTGGGACAAGGATGCCGACGTCCTGTACGGTATCGACGCGCTCGAACGCAAGAATGAGTACCGGGAACTCGGGAAATACAGGGAAGTCTGGGGATCCTGGCGAGACGGCGAGTAACACTCACGGAGGAAACGTCGGACCCGAAGGAGATTGTTCCAGCCTGGGCCGGGATCCCCGCGACGAGAACGATGGCCGATGAAACGCGGGACAGATTGAGTCTGTGGCCGTCGAGACGGCAGCGCGTTCAGTAGTGGAGACTCTCTCCCCGGGCGCCCATGGCAGCCTCGTGGATCGCCTCCGAGAGCGTCGGGTGGACGTGGATGGTCCCGGCGACGTCCTCGAGGGTGGCACCCATCTCGATGGCCAGGGCGACCTCCGCGATCAGTTCCGAGGCCTCCGGGGCCACGATCTGGGCGCCGAGGACGAATCCGTCGTCGCCGTCGCCGACGACGCGAACGAATCCCTCCTTCTCGTCCAGCGAGAGCGCCCGGCCGTTCGCGCGGAGGGGCATCTCGCCGACGACGGGGTCGAATCCGGCCTCGGCGGCCTCGGCCTCGGTCATGCCGACGGTCGCGACCTCGGGGTCGGTGAAGACCGCGGCGGGGATGGCCTGCTGGTCGAGGGCTGCGGGTTCGCCGGCGATGACGCTGGCGGCGACCTCGCCCTCGCGGAAGGCGGCGTGGGCGAGCATCGGCTCGCCGCTCACGTCGCCGACGGCGTAGATGCCGTCGACGTCGGTCCGGCACCGGTCGTCGGTCGGGATTGCGCCGGTCTCCTCGTCGACGGCGACGCCCGCCGCCTCGAGGTCGACGGTGTCAGTGACCGGTTCCCGCCCGACGGCGACCAGGCACCGGTCCGCCTCGAAGTGTGACTCCTCGCCGTCCTCGTCCTCGGTCGTGACGAGAACGGTCTCGTCGTCGGGCGCCTCCCAGCCCTGCGCGGCCTGGCCGAACTCGAAGGTCACGCCGAGGTCTTCGGCGCGGCCGCGGACGAGTTCCGCGAGGTCGTCCTCGTAGACTGGTAGGGCCTCGTCGAGCATCTCGAGGACGGTCACGTCGCTGCCGACCTTCGCGAAGACCGTCGCCAGTTCCATTCCGATGTAGCCCGCGCCGACGATCACCAGAGAATCCGGGACCTCCTCCAGGGCCAGCGCCTCCCGCGAAGAGATGACGTGCTCGCCGTCGAACTCCATGCCGGGGAGGTCGATCGGACGCGAGCCGGTGGCGACGATGGCGTGTTCGAAGGAGACGGTCTCGGCACCCTGGCCATCGCC
>JAZKTI010000292.1:0-2795 GCA_036625635.1 Haloarculaceae archaeon | reverse complement strand
CTACGCCGAGGGCCGCGACGACCAGGTCGGCGGCGCCATCCAGAAGGCCATCGAGATCGCGAAACTGAACCTCATCGACGTCTCCCGGGGCTGTGGGTCCTGGGAGTGTGGCTGTGGTCGACCCCACACGGTGGCACTCCGCACGACCGGCAAGGCCGGCAGCGTCGAGGTCGAACTCCAGCCCGCCCCCCGGGGCCTGGGCCTCGCGGGCGGGGAGACCGTCCGGAAGGTCCTCGAACTCGCCGGGATCGAAGACATCTGGACGCGGTCATCCGGAAACACCCGGACGACGGTCAACTTCGCGAAGGCGACCTTCGACGCCCTCCGGAAGACCGCGGAGGCACGAGTCCCACAGCGCACCTTCGAGGAGCGCGAGGTGATCGAATGAAGGCCCTGGTCCAACTGCGCGGCGAGATCGACCAGAGCGCCGCGGTCCGTGACACGCTCGAGATGCTCAATCTCGGTCGCGTCAACCACGCGACCTTCGTCCCCGAGACCGACGCCTATACCGGGATGATCACGAAGGTCAACGACTGGGTCGCCCACGGGGAGCCGGGCGCCGAGACCGTGGCCCTGCTGCTCCGGCGCCGTGGCGAGCCCGCCGAGGGCGACGCCACCATCGACGACGAGTGGGTCGCCAGCGAGACCGACTACGACGACGTCGACGCCCTCGCCGAGGCCCTCGTCGCCGAGGAGACGACCCTGCAGGACGGCGGCCTCTCGCCCACGCTCCGCCTGCACCCGCCCCGCGGCGGGCACGACGGCATCAAACAGCCCGTCCGGACCGGGGGCCAACTCGGCGTCCACGAGGCCGAGTCCATCGACGACCTCCTGGAGGCGATGCGATGACGTCCAAGAAAGACCGACAGCGCGGCTCGCGCACGCACGGCGGTGGCACGCACAAGAACCGGCGAGGAGCCGGGAACCGCGGCGGCCGCGGCGCCGCCGGCCGCGACAAACACGAGTTCCACCAGCACGAGCCCCTCGGGAAATCAGGGTTCAAGCGCCCCAAGAAGGTCCAGCGGACCGTCGCGACGGTCGACGTCCGGACACTCGACGAGGACGCGGCTCTCCTGGCCGACGAGGGCGTCGCCGAGGAGACCGACGAGGGCTACGCGGTCGACGCCCGGGAGGTCGTCGACGACGCCGACGACGCGGACGTCGTGAAGGTCCTCGGCAGCGGCCAGGTCCGCAATTCCCTCGTCGTCCTCGCAGACGACTTCTCAGAGGGCGCCCGCGAGAAACTCGCGGCTGCGGGCGGTGCGGCCGAACGCACCGAACACGGCGAGGCGCTCGCCGAAACCGACGAGGATTCAACCGAGGACGCAGACAACTCCTGATATGAGCTGGAAGGACACCGCCGAACCGGTACTCACCCGCATGCCCGCGGTCCGTCGACCGGAAGGGCACGTCCCCTTCAAGCGAAAGCTCGGCTGGACCGCTGGGATCCTGGTGCTGTACTTCTTCCTGACGAACGTCTTCCTCTTCGGCATGCAGGGCGAGGGCAGCGAGGTCTTCGGACAGTTCCGCTCCATCCTCGCGGGCAGCCAGGGGACGATCCTCCAGCTGGGCATCGGGCCCATCGTCACAGCGAGCATCGTCCTGCAGCTCCTCGGCGGTGCCGACCTGCTCGGGCTCGACACCCAGCAGAACCCCCGGGACCAGGTACTCTACCAGGGCCTCCAGAAGCTGCTGGTCGTGGTGATGGTCATCCTGACCGGGCTCCCCATGGTCTTCGCGGGCAACTTCCTGCCGCCGGACCCGAACCTGGCCCAGACCTTCCCGATGGGAGCGACCGGGGTCAGGTTGCTCATCTTCGGCCAGGTCTTCGTTGGCGGCATCCTCATCCTGTTCATGGACGAGGTGGTCAGCAAGTGGGGCGTCGGGAGCGGGATCGGCCTGTTCATCATTGCCGGCGTGAGCCAGCGCCTGATGGGCGGCATCCTGTACCTCCCCGCCATCAACCCCGGTGGGGACACCGGTGGCCTGATCCACACCTGGTGGGAGATGGCCACGGGCGGCATCGCCGTCGCCCCGATCCTGACCCCCCAGGGCATCCAGGACCTGCTGTTGCAACCGGGATCCCTGCTCGCAATCGCGACCACGGTGATCATCTTCGTCGTAGTGGTTTACGCGGAGTCCGTCCGCGTCGAGATTCCGCTCTCGAACGCCCGCGTCAAGGGTGCGCGCGGCCGGTATCCGGTGAAGCTCATCTACGCGAGCGTCCTGCCGATGATTCTCGTCCGCGCGCTCCAGGCCAACGTCCAGTTCCTTGGCCGCATCCTGAACGCCCAGCTCGGGGGGCTCCCCGCCTGGCTTGGCTCCTACGGCAGTAACGGAAACCCGACCGGCGGGCTCTTCTACTTCCTGGCTCCCATCCGGGATCCGGGGCAGTGGATGTTCTTCGCCGGCATGGGCCAGGGCAACGCGGCCTGGGAGATCATGTTGCGGGTCAGCGTCGACCTGACGGTCATGGTGATCGGCGGCGCGATCTTCGCCATCTTCTGGGTCGAGACGACGGACATGGGACCGGACGCGACCGCCCGCCAGATACACAACTCCGGGATGCAGATCCCCGGTTTCCGCCAGAACGTCCGGTCTATCGAGCGCGTCCTCGAGCAGTACATCCCCCAGGTCACCATCATCGGGGGTGCCCTCGTGGGCCTGCTCGCGGTGCTGGCCAACATGATGGGCACCATCGGCGGCGTCTCCGGGACGGGCCTCCTGCTGACGGTCTCGATCACCTACAAGATCTACGAGGAGATCGCCGAGGAGCAGCTCATGGAGATGCACCC
>JAZKTI010000291.1:0-2820 GCA_036625635.1 Haloarculaceae archaeon | reverse complement strand
CCAGTTGATCGCCTTGCTTGCGCCCGATCGCCGCGAGAACACGTTCTCGCGGCTTCCCTTCGTCGATCTGCTCTTTGAGTCCGTATAGTTCTTCAAGCGTGATATCGTCGAGCCTACCCATACCCTCTTTACCGCGGGTATTGGTAAATAACTTCCTTAATTACTATCAGGACGACTCGACGAGGACGGCGTTGACCTGGCCGTCCTGGCCCGGTCTGGAGGTGACGCGCGCGTCCCCCTCGCTCGTCTGGAGCACCGCCCCCTTCGTGATGATGTTCCGGCGGGCGTAGTTCGGGTCAGAGGGGTTCTCGACGACGTCCTCGATCTCGGCGGCGACGACCTCCTCGCCGGTGGCCACGCTGGCTGTTTCGGTCGTGATCGCCCGGACCTTCCGCGTGTTGCCCCGGGCGTCGACGGCCTTGAGCTTGGCCTCGCCGACCTGTGTCTCCGTGGAGTCGGTGCCCAGTTCGTGCTTGCGCTTCTTCCGGAAGGTCCGGCGTCGACCGCCCGTCCGTTTGCGGGGCGACCGCCCGTGGTCTTTCATACCTCCTCGAAGTGTCAGGGACTACTTCAACCCCTCGTTCCGGACCTCGGATCCCGGCCATCCGATCCGTCTGCCTCGAGTCGACCCTGGCCGTCATCGAAAGGGGGTCCCGCTGGCGGGACCACGCAAGCTTTAGGCGACAGGCGCACTCCGGTGGAACCAATGAGTCTCCGCCGTACCGTCGCCGCCCCGTTCCGCCAGCAGGGGGTCGACCGCATGGCCGAGAACGAGTTCGTCGTCGCCGTCTCGCTCGACCGCGACTGGTTCTCGCCGGACCAGGCCAAAACGCTCGTCGACGTGGCGACGGGGAAAGGATTGCTCCGGACCGACGGAGAGGACCTCGTCCCCACCTTCGAGCCACGGGATGTGACGGTGCCCGAGGGCTTCGCACCAGACGAGGCGGTCGTCCAGGAGCGCTCGCCGTTCGAACGGGTTCTCGATGCCCTCGTGGATGACGGTGCCGAGAAACAGGACGCCGTCGCGGCCATCAACCGGCTCCAGGCCGATCTCGGGCTCACCATCGACGCCGCCGCGGTCCTCTACGCGCACCGCCAGGGGATCGACGTGCGCGAGACGGCCCGGCGGGCCCTGGAGGAGTGCTAAACGAGGCGATGGTCGAGCGCCGCGTCACAGAGCCGGTCCGTATCGCCCAGTTGCTCGCCTCGGAGATCGAGGGCCGGACGGCCGGGCCGCTGGCCCAGGTCGCCCTCGTCGACGCCGACCCCGACGCAGTCCCCGACCCGGGCGGCGCTCTGGCCTATCGGCTCGCGGGCCCCGACGGGCTCGTCGGGAGGGTCATCCTCCACCCCGATACGGTGGTCCTGGACGTCGGGAGCGACGAGGGCGGTCCCGACGAGGCAGCGCTTCGGGCGGGCGCGGCCACCCTATCGGCAACAGACCGGGATACCGTCTCTGTGGCACGGACGGCCGACAGTCTCAGGGTCGAGATCCGGAGTGGTGCCGCCGTCAAGCCGGCTATCGACGTGCTCGGCGCGGTGGTGGCGTAGCGGCTCGGCGTCCGTCGGGCCGAGCCGACCCCTCAGTCCGGTGGGTCCTCGAGGAGGCCCCCGTAGACCCTTTCGAGCCGATCCACCGCGGTCTCGACGCCGATGTCAGCCCGGCGGGCGAGACAGGCCTCGCGGAGTTCGGTCCGGTCGGCCAGGGTCCGCTCGATGGTCGCCCGGAAATCCTCCGGGTCCCCGGCGGTCGCTGTGTAGCCCGTCTCGCCCTCGTCGATAGTATCCGAGAGGGCCCCCGCGTCCACGCCAGCAACCGGCGTTCCGCAGGCGATCGCCTCCAGCGCGACCAGGCCCTGGGTTTCGACGGGGCTCGGGAACCCGAAGACGTCCAGGCTGGCGTAGAAGCCCGGGAGGTCCTCACGATCGAGGAATCCGAGGAACCTGACGTCGACGTCGACCGTCGTCGCCAGGTGCTCCAGGTCGTCCCTGGCGGGGCCGTCCCCGCCGAAGACGACCGTGACGTCCAACCCGTCAGCCGCGTACAGCAGGTCCGGCAACTGCTTCTCGTAGCCGTGGCGGCCGGTGTACCCCACGAGCGGTCGTTCCTCGGGGAGGGCGTGGCGGTCCCGGAAGGCCGCCGCGGCATCCGCGTCTGGCGTGAAGAAGTCGGTGTCGACGCCGTTCGGGACCACCTCGACGTTGGCGGTGACCCCGCCGTCCCGAAGCCGGTTCCTGGCGGGATCGCTCGGCACGACGACCACGTCGACGCGGTTTAAATACCACCGCTCCCACGTTGTCGCCGCGGTCTCGACGACGGCTCCCAGCCACCCGTCGGCGACGTAATCCGCGTACTCGGCGGTGGGGGTGTGGTAGGCGGCCACGAGCGGCACGCCCTCTCGGCGCGCGAGGCGAACCGCCCCGATGCCGAGCGAGAAGGGCGTGTGGGCGTGGACGACGTCGACGCCGGTGGCTCCGGGGGGAACTGTCGGGAGCCCGGCCCTGAACCCCTCGTAGAACGGGAAGGGCAGACTCCGGACGGGGTACTCGCCATCCCCGGGGACGTGGTCGCTATCGGGGTAGACCACGTCCATCCGGCCGCCGCGGTCGACCCACCGGTCCCGCCAGGCCTGGACCGTGTACGTCACGCCGTTGACCGTCGGGAGGTAGGTGTCCGTGAAGACGGCGACGGCCGGTCGCGACATGGCAGTTGCATCCGCCGGCGAGGCTCTAATCAGTTGTGACTCCGGGACGCCCAGGGCGGCCGGAGTCGCCATCGAGATCGGTCGGAGTCTCCATCGAGATCGGTCGGAGTCTCCA
>JAZKTI010000021.1:0-17483 GCA_036625635.1 Haloarculaceae archaeon | reverse complement strand
CCGTCGCCGCGGTCGCCGTCGCCGCGGTCGCCGTCGCCGCGGTCGTCGTCGCCCACCGTGACACGACCGGACCCGTCATCTCCAACCTCGCCAACCTCGCGGTCGTCGTCTCCGCTCTCGCCATCGCCGTCGTACCGGCCCAGCAATCCCCCACCGGGGTAGTGAGGGACTCCACCGTCGAGGACGGGCCCAGGGGTCCACCGTCTCTCGTCGCCCCGTCCCGCATCACCGGCCCCTGTACCCACAGCAGCGACGCCAGCGAACCCACCGCCAGGATCGGGATGTTCCGGACTATCGAGTCGCGCCCAGGTTTCGCCGCTCTCGACAACGGTGCCGGTGCCGTCCCACGTCAGCGCCCGCACGTCCACGGCGATGTCGAGCCGGATCGACCCCGAAGCCCGGACAGGGTCGACGTCGTAGGGCCGGAACTCGAGATGGAGGTGAACCGGGACCCACGGGGCAAAGAAGCCAGCCCTGACCGGTCGACCGAGCGCGTCGCCGCGGCCGATGACGTCCCCGGGCTCGACCTCCGGCTCGACGTGCATCAGGCGTGCGACGTGGGTGCCCGTGTCGACGAGGATGAGATGGTCCTCGTGTTCCGCGTAGGGCTGGGGTGGCGCCCGGACGGTGTGGACGTCGAGGACCTCGCCGGCGACGGGCGAGGGGATGGTGTGGGCCTCGGGCGGGGGGTAGAGGTCGACGGCGCTCCCGTCGACGTGTGCGACGTACGGGGAATTGTAGAGGGAGAAGCGACGATACGGGGCGAGGCGGTCGGCCTCCAGCGTGACGCTCATTGCCAGGAGTTTCGGGGTGAGAGGGCTTGAGGGCGTCGCCCGGCACAGATTTATCCGCTGGGACGGGACCAGCCCGGCCCGTGACCTGAAGCCGGCCGCGGCGGGCCCTGCGCTCGCGGGGCTCGACCCGCCGCGGTACCCGTCGAGCCCCCTGTTCGTCAGAACCATGCCGGTGGCCTCCCCACGTCCCGCCGTCAACAACCGTCCGCTCGCAACGATTGCGGTCGTCCTCCCGATCGGAGAGGTCGTCGTCCTCGAGTGGACCCACTCGCCCTACGAGGGGCACTGGGCCCTCCCGGGGTGCGGGTTCGTCGACCCACACGAGGCCGCACGCGAGGCCTGCGTCAGGGAAACGCGGGAGGAGGTCGGCCTCGACGTCGACCCGGTGGCCTTCGTGGGCCTCTTCGACGACCCCGACAGGGACGAGCGCTGGACGGTCACTGCGGCCCACCTATGCCGTCCCCGAACGCCAGTCCAGTCCCCGTCGACCAGCGCCGCGGCCCGCCGCGTCCGGACGGTCGATCCGGCCGCCCTCCCGCCGGTGGGAGTCGACCACGCGGCCATCCTCGAGGCGGCGCTGTCGCCCTGGCCCGGCCCGTGAGGCACCTCGCGAGGCAGCGGGACCGTTAACTGCGCCTGGTGGCACTGTCCAAACGTGCACGTCTACCGGGGTCGCGCCACGACGCCGGCCGCCGACCGCTCGGCGTCCGGCGACCTGCTCGAGGTGGCCGCCGAGCGTGGCGTCCCCGCGGTCCGGGTCTGGTACCCCCCGCGGCAGGTCGCCTTCGGCCGGCGGGACCGGAGTGCATCCGGGTACGATCGTGCGCGCGCGCTCGCCTCCCGGCAGGGGTACCCACCGACGGAGCGCCGCGCTGGCGGCCACCCGGTGGCCTTCACCGGGAACACGCTCGCGTTCGCGCTTGTGCGCCCGGCCGACGAGCTGCGGACCGGCATCGGTGAGCGGTACGAGGCAGCGCTCGAGGACCTGACCGCCGCCCTCGAGGCCTGTGGCGTCGCCCCCGACCGGGGGGAACCGCCGGGCTCCTTCTGTCCGGGTTCCCACTCGCTGTCGGCTGACGGGAAAGTGGCGGGCCTCGCCCAACGGGTCCGCGCGGACGTCGCGAGCGTGGCCGGTGTGGTGGTCGCTCGCGACGACGACGCGATCGCGACCGTCCTCGATACAGTCTACGACACACTCGACATCCCCTTCGACCCGAATTCGGTCGGGAGCGTGGCGGGCGCGGGTGGCGATCCATTCACGCTACGGACCGCCGTCGAGGACGCCCTCGTCGGCGACGCTCCCCGGTCCGTCCGGCAGGTGCGGTGACACCGGCCATTGCGCGCCAGGGCACGAGCCGGGTCGCGGACGGCTTCGGGAGGTTTAGGGCGTCCCGCGGTCCAGTTGCGGTATGCTCGTACGGAACGCGACCCTCGCCGACGGGCGGCGGCGTGACGTCCGCGTACGCGGGGAGAAAATCGCAGCCGTCGGGACCGATCTCGATCCCGACGGCGGGGAGCGCGTCGTCGATGCGACCGGGAAACGGCTGTTACCCGGCATGATCGACGTCCACGTCCATTTCCGGGAGCCAGGCTTCTCGCACAAGGAGACCTGGGCGACGGGGAGCAGGAGCGCGGCCGCGGGTGGGGTGACGACGGTCGTCGACCAGCCCAACACCGATCCGCCCACCATCGACGGCAACACGTTCGACCAGAAGGCCGACTACGCCGAACGGAGTCGCGTCGATTACGGCATCAACGGCGGCGTGACGCCGAACTGGGTGCCCGGCGTCCTGTTGCACCGCCCAATCTTCGCTCTCGGCGAGGTCTTCCTCGCGGACTCGACCGGCGAGATGGGGATCGACACGGAGTTGTTCGCGGACGCGCTCGACCGGGCGGCCGCGCGGGACGTCCCGGTCACCGTCCACGCCGAGGACGCCACGGAGTTCAACGTGAGCGCGAAGGAACGGGACGACCCCGACGCCTGGAGCGCCTACCGGACGGCCCGCGCCGAGGTGGCGGCGGTCGAGCGGGCCGGTGCGATCGCCAGGGAACGCGAAGCGACTGTTCATATCGCCCACGCGAGCACGCCTCGGGGCATCGACCTCGCCGCGCAGGCGGGGATGACGACCGAGGTGACGCCCCACCACCTGCTGCTCTCCCGAAATCACCTGCCGGACCTGGGCACGCACGGGCGAATGAACCCGCCGCTCCGCCGGGAGAAGCGTCGCCAGGGCGTCTACGAGCGGGTCGCCGACGGCACGGTCGACGTGGTCGCGACCGACCACGCGCCCCACACTGCCGCGGAGAAAGACCATAGTATCTGGGAGGCCCCCAGCGGCGTACCGGGTGTCGAGACGGCCCTGCCCCTCCTCCTGGCGGAGGTCGATGCTGGCCGGCTCACGTTCGAGCGGATCCGCGATCTGACGGCCCGGAACCCGGCGCGGATCTTCGACCTGGTAGCGAAGGGAGCAGTCGAGGTGGGTTCGGACGCCGATCTGGTCCTGGTCGATCCGGACGACACGCGCGAGATCCGCGCCGCTGACCTCCACACCACGTGCGACTGGACCCCCTTCGAGGGCTGGACGGGCGTCTTCCCCGAATGGACGATGGTTCGCGGGCGGATCGTCTACGATCGGTCCGGTGAGGGGGTGAAGGAGGAGGGAGACGCGGACGAAGCGGCGAAGGAGGATGAGGAGGACGCCGAGAAGTTTCTCGACGATCCGGTCGGACGGAACGTCAGGGTCCCCCGAGAGTCGAAGGAATATGACGACGATGACGGAGCGGGACCGAGCGACCGGCCGGACTCGGCCGACCCGGTCACAGAACCGACCAGCGAGGCCCAGACCGTCGAAGAAGCGCCCTCGACGGAATCATCGACAGAAACCGGGAATCCCCCCTGACTCCGCCGCCCCCTCAAGCCACGAGCCGGGAAATCACGATCGAGGCCACGGTCCCACCGACCATGCCGGAGAGTCCGGCGACCGCCAGACGCCCCGTGACCGCGGCGGCGCGATCGGTAGTGAAGGTATCGCTGATCTCCGCCCGACGCGCGCCCCGTTCCAGGGAGGTGCCGTAGAGTGAGACACTCGCCCAGGCCGCAATGCCGACTCCGAAGACCATCGCCGCGAGGGGAAAGACGACGCCGTTGGCGTCGCGGACGCTCATTCCGACGGCGGCCCCGGCGACCACCCCGCCGGCGCCGAGAGCGAAGCCGAGGCCTGCGCCGCGGAGCAGCTTGCGGCCGGGGCCGCCGGAATAACCGGCCGGCCACCCGTCGCCGATGGTCATCGGTCAGTCCACCGTCTCGCGCATCCGCGGATCGAGGGCGTCGCGCATCCCGTCGCCCAGGAGGTTGAATCCCAGGACGGTGACGGCGAGGAAGAGGCCCGGGAAGAACGACCACCACCACTGACCCGTCAGGAGGCCGTTGTCGACGCCCTCGGAGAGCATGATGCCCCAGGTCGGGGTCCCCACTTCGGCACCGAACCCGAGGAAGGAGAGTGCCGCGAGGTCGATGATCGCCAGCCCGAAGTTCAGGGTCGACTGGACGGTAATGGGCGCGAGACAGTTCGGCATGACGTGGCGCGCGAGGACGCGCGGGTTACGGGCCCCGATGGACTGGGTCGCGTCGATGTACTCGTCCTCGAGGACCTTCAGTGCCGCACCGCGGACGACGCGCGCGAAGCGGGGCGTGTAGACGAGCGTCAGCGCCAGGCTCGCCCGCCAGAGGCCCCAGCTCTCGGGGAGGATGGCCACGAGGGCGAGCGCGAGGAGCAACGACGGAAACGCCAGCAGGACGTCCATCGTCCGCATGATGACGTTGTCGACCAGGTCGCTGTAGTAGGCGGCGATGATCCCGAAACTCACGCCGAGGAGCGTCGAGGCCCCGACCACGATCGTCCCGAACTCGAGTGCGTACCAGGCGCCATAGAGGACCCGAGAGAAGATATCCCGGGCCTGGAGGTCCGTCCCGAACAGGTAGGTCCCGCTCGGCGGCTGGAAGGAGGCGGTCGGGTTGTTCGAGAGCTGGGAGGCCTTGACCACCGAGAGATCCATGGTGAACCGGGCGTAGAGTGCCAGGATCACCATCAGCGTGATGATGGACAGGCCGACCAGGGCCAGGCGATTCGAGAGCAACTGGGTGAGGAACGGGGACGCCCGGAGCCGCGCGATGCGACCCCGGCTTCGACGTCCTCGTCCCAGACCCCGAGTTCGAGGACCTGGCGTCGATCTTCGAGTCGGGGAGCGACGTCGAGGAGACGGCCGTCTACCGCGCCAGCGTGGAGTCGATGACCTACCTCGTCCTGGTCCTCCAGCACGCCGACGGCACTGCCGTCCTGGTTCCCGCTTACTACCGGATCGGCGACGGCGCCGTCGAGAGGGCCTTCCGACAGGCCGAGGCATCCGGGGAGTTTCGGACGCGACTGCGGACTCTGACTGGCGACGGGATCGTCGTCTCCCACGGCGATCCCTCGCTGTTTGCCCCGTCCAGTGCCGACGACGGAGACTGAGACTACTCCGGGCCGCCGTGCCCTGCCGCCCTGAAACTCCTCAGTCTCGTTCCAGTGTGACGCGAAGCGCGTCGGCTGGCTCGGGCTCCCGAAACGCGTAGGCCGATCGGTCGGGCGTCACCGAGAACAGCCGGAGTTCGAGGACCATCCGATCCCCGGTCGCAAGCGTGGCGCGACAGACCGGGCCGCGACTGCCGATGACCAGGTACGGGGCTGCGGGGACCGGCTCACCCCGGATTGCGGTCCCCAGGATCCTCGCGCCGTCCGGAAGCATCGCGAGGAGGTCTTCGCGGAGCCCGCGCTGGCGGAGAGTCGTCTCGACGTGCTCTCGGAGGGCCATTGGGTCCGTCGTGGTCGACCTCGACCACGAGTCGGCCACCCGCCTCCCCGCGGCGACGACGGCCGCGATCGTAGCCTCGTGATCGCTCGCGAGGTCTTCGCGGACCCGGACCTCCGCTCTCGACATACCCGCGCTATCCCCTGTTCGTGGATAAGGATTCGGGGCGGGGGGTGGGGGAGGGGCGAGCGGGATGCCGGTCTCGCCGCCGGGGAGCCCGTGGCTTCCGGGCGATCAGTCTCCGCCCTCGGCCGACTCGAGGTCGTGACCTCTCTCGCTGGTCTCGAAACTGTGGCCACACTCGGGGCACCGGACCTCGTCGTGTCGGAGCGCGGCGCTGGACTCGCGGACCTCGCGCATGACACTCGAGATGCGGTCCTCCGCGGCGAGTTCTTCCTCGACGGCGAGGTCGACACCTTCGACCTCTAGCAGGAACTTGGCGACCTCGGTGGCCTCGTACATCACGTCGTCGAGTTCCTCCGCGGTGAAGAAGTCACACATCGCCCCGTAGAGGAAGGTCGCCCCGGCCTTCCGGACCTTCTCCTCGAAGGCGTGGCGGGCCTGGTTGACGGCCTGCGGCGAGTAGGTGTCGGTCATGAAGGGCACGAGCTGGGGGAGGTGCTCGCCGATCTTCGTCATCTCGACGCCCGTCTCTGTCCGGAAGTCCGCACAGAGCCGCGCGATCGCCCACTCGCGAGCAGTGATGTAAGTGCGGTCCCTGAGGAACTCGTTGGCGCGGTCGTAGGTACTCCCGTCGATCTTCTTGAACCGATCGTACTTCCTGACGTCCGACGGGACGTCCTCGGGGTCGGGAACCGCGGAGTGGGTCACCCGATCGACCTGTTGGTCGTCGGCGTCTGGGCGCTCCTCGACGGTCTCTTCCTCGCCGGTGCCCTCGACACCGCTCCCTGCACTGTCTCCAGCTTCATCACCGCCAGCCCCCTCGTCGCTGGCACCCGCACCGCCAGAACCCACACCGCCGGCATCGAGGTCCCCGCCAGTCGCGGAGTCGAGGTCTCCCGCCACATCGTCCTCCGCCCCCTCGGGCGTATCGAACCCGCTCCCCGTACTCGCCTCGGTCCGATCCTCACGCGCCGGCCCCTCTGCACTCGCCTCCGACTCCGCGGCGTCGGGCTCACCCGAGTTCGCACCCGTCGCCTCCCGAATAGTGGATTCGGGTCCCGTCGGGTTCGGGTTTCCTGGCCCCTGCGGCGTCGATTCGGCCTGGTCGCCCTCCCCTGGTTCGTCGCCCCCTCCTGGTTCGTCGCCGTCCCCAGGTGGGTCGCCGTCCTCGGTCGGCGCGGCCGCCGAGGACCCGGGTTGTTCCGGCTCCATCGACCGGCCCCCTTCCGGGTCCTCGTCTCCGTCGGTCATGGGCGACGGTGGGGGCCGGTGGTGAAAAAGGGTGTCGCCAGGTCGGGACCCTTTTTGCCGCGGCACCCGAGTTTGAGGCATGAAGGTCTTGCTGGGTCTGGAGGCGAGCGAGTCCGGCTACCGGGCCCTCGGGGAGACCCTCGAACGGGCCGCCGAGGCGGGCGACGAGTTGACGGTGGCCGGCTACGGGGGCTCCTCGGAACGTGACGAGATCGTCGCGTCCGTTCGGGAGCGGCGCTCGGCCGCCGGACCGGACACCGACGTCGTCGAACTCGAGGGTCCGCCGGGACCGGCGCTCATCCAGCTCTCGGAGGAGGGGCAGTACGACCGGCTGGTGATCACGGGGGGCGAGCGAAGTCCCATGGGAAAGATCCAGCTCGGGAGCGTGACCGAATTCGTCCTGATGAACGCCCGGACCACGATCACGCTGGTACGATGATCGAGAGCTATCCCGACGAACCGGCCGGCGACTTCGAGTCGCCCCCCAGAACCTTAAACGACGACGCCGGCCGGACGATCGAGATCAGGGCCAGCGACCCGGGGGACTACGAGGCGTTCGTGGAGATGTACTGTGCGTTCGACCCGGCCGACCGCGCCCAGGGCATTCCGCCCCTGCGCGAGGACAGGATCCGGGACTGGCTCGATACGATCTGCGGTGGGGACGCGATCGGCGTCGTCGGCTGGCACGACGACGATGCCGTCGGCCACGCCATCCTGGTGCCGGACGAGGAGGGCGCCTACGAACTGGCGATCTTCGTCCTCCAGGACTACCAGGGCGCCCGGATCGGGACGAAACTGCTCGAGTCGCTGTTCGGCCTGGCCCAGGAGCGCGGCGTCGAACGGGTCTGGCTCAGCGTCGAGCGCTGGAACGACCCCGCGATCAGGCTCTACCACAACGTCGGATTCGAGGAGGTCGATTCCGAGAGCTTCGAGGTCGAGATGACCATTCGGCTGTAGGCGGCCCACGGGACGAGGACGTGGGTCGGTTCGGGCACACCGGAGGAGGGCGAGAGTGGGGTGACGAATACGCCGGGGGCCGGACTGCCGATCAGACCGAGAGAACGGGCTGGCTCGCGTACTCGAGGACGTACAGGGCTGCCTTCCCGAGGGTTTCGTCGGGGTCCGCCGTCGGCGACTCCCGGGGCAGAACGATGAAGTCGGCGTCGACGTCGTCGGCGACGTCCAGGATGACGCTCCCCGGTGACTGAGTGAGTCGGCGGGGGGAGAAGCCGGCACAGGCGGAGTGGGTAAACTCTCCGACGTCGTCGGCCTCGTGCAAGTGGTCTCTGACGACGTCGGTGAAGGCGCGGTGTTCGCTCGCGACACCGTCCGGGTCGACGTCGCCGGTCTCGATTCCGTGGGCGACGCGCTCGTCGAGGACGTGGAGCAGGTGGAGGTCGGCTTCGTACCGGTCAGCGACCGCGACGGCGTACTCCGCGGCGCGTTCGGCCTCCTCGGTGGCGTCCACGGGTGCGAGCACGAGGTCGACGGTGTCGGCCATCGCATGGTAATCGGTGGGGCATCGGCAAAAAGCCGCCGGAACTTCCTCCTCACGGCTTCGACCTGAACGGCCACCAGCACGGAGCGTTGCTCCTGAACGTCCCTCTCGTGGACCAACTCACGCCCGCCCGGGAGGGCCCGACCCGGGACCCGTGCCCTCAGTTTGCCCGCGCTCCTCGGCGCAACCCCGTCGCTTAATATCCGCGCGCCGGGAGTGTGCGGTATGATCGAGACGGTGGTCATCGCCACAGATGGCTCCGCCAGCGCCCAGCGGGCTGTCGACGTCGCCCTCGAGTTCGCCGATCGTTTCGACGCGTCGGTCCACGCGCTCTACGTCATCGACGAGAGCGAACTGGAGGCGACCCCGTCGGAGGTGCGCGCCGACCTCGAAGAGGCCCTAACCACCACCGGCGGCCGGGCCGTCTCGTTCGTCCGCGAGCAGGCCGGCGGTGACAGTGATCGACTGGCCGATGAAGAGATCGTGACCGCGGTCCGGCACGGCCAACCGGCCGACGAGATCATCGACTACGCCGGATCCCACGACGCGGACGTGATCGCAAGCGGGACGCGCGGTCGCCACGGCGAACACGGCTTCCTCCTCGGGAGCGTCGCCGAGGCAATCGTCCGCCGGTCCCCGGTGCCCGTTTTGACCGTCCGGCAGCTCGACGCCGGCGAGTAGTCCGTCGCCACACGGTGTCCCGATTGCTCTCGCCCTTTCAGATGGGGGGGGGCGGGTGGACCACCGCGGCCGGCAACGCTTCCAGACCGCTGCCTCTGCTGATCGGTGGTCTCTTCTACCTGCCCGCACAGTCACCGAGCATGGAGGATTGGCTCATCGACGACGACCGACTGTCGATCGGACGCAAGTCCGTGCTGCCCGGCACTGGCTTCTTCCGGCCGGACTCCTCCGAGGAGGAAGTGGCCCGCCGGGAGGCCGCCGAGGCCCTCGAGTCGGCCCCCGTCGCCGTCGTCGCCGATCCGGACGCGGACGGTCTGGCCTGCGTCGCCCTGATCCGCGAGGCGCTCGGTGCAGGTGCCCTGGTCCCGGCCGGGCCCCACGAAATCGAGGAGGCACTCGCCTGGGCGGCGGACTTCGCCGAGGAAGACGCACGGGTGTTCGTCTGTGACCTCTGCCCGGACGATCCCGACGACATCGTCGCGCTCCCGGACCTGGTCGACCGCGTCGAGGCGGTTCGCTGGTTCGACCACCACCAGTGGGACGAGGACCTCGCCGCCGCGGTCAGCGACGCCGGCGCCGACCTGCAGATCGGCCCGTCCGAGGAGGTCTGCTCGGCCGACGTCGCCCTCGAGGCTCTCGACTACGACTTCGACCAGGAGTACGAGGACCTCGCTGCGGTCACCCGCGACCACGACCTCTGGCTGCGCGAGGACCCTCGGAGCGACGACCTCGCGGATTACGCCTACTGGGAGGACGTCGAGCCCTACGTCGCCATCGTGCGGGAACACGGCGCGCATCTCCCGCCCGAGGTTCAGGAGTTCCTCGCCGACAAGCGCGTCGAGAAGGAGGCCCTCATCGAGAAGGCCGTCGAGCGGGCGGAGTTGCGGGAGGTCGGACCCTGGACCGTCGGGGTGACCTACGGTCGCTGTTCGCAGAACGAGGTCGCCGAGGCGCTCCGGACCGAGGGGGCAGACGCCGCCGTCGTCGTCAAGCCGGCGGGATCGGCCTCCATCCGCGGGAGCGACGACTTCGCCCGCGCCCACGAGGTTGCCAGGCAGGTCAACGGCGGCGGCCACCCGAAGGCTGCGGGGTGCAAGCCCGACATCTACGACGACATGTTGGACTACGCCCACCACTGGTCGACCCACGGTGCCGTCGCGAAGCAAGCGATCGTGGACGCCTTTCGCCGCCTGGACCTGCAGGAGGGGCCGGACGAGGGAGGTTCGGGTGAGGCGGAGTGACACTGCAGCCAGCCAGAGAGCCCTCACCCGACCCTGTGTAACCGCTCAAAACCGCCCATAGAGTCCTTCTACCGCAATCAGCCCGAAAGCCCTCACCAAGCTTTCCAAGGGAGACGTGGCCGCAACCGCAACCCCCCAGCAAGCTCTCACCTCGCTCGCTCGGGGCGCACTTCGTTCGCCGAGCGAACGAGGGCTCGAGGGACGTGCGGAGCGAGTCCCTCGGCGGAGCCGGCGAGCCGACGTGAGTGAGTACCGCAATCGGCTGGGGAGGCTCGAGGCTCCGATGGCGGTCCTGACGTCATCGTGAGGCCGTCGGCCGAACGGGGCTGCGGAGAACTCGCTCTCCTGGCGGACTGAAAGGGCGAGGCGCGGTCGTGTGTCGCTGAGCGGGCAACTATCAGACCGAGCGGAGCGAGGGGGGATATCCCGCTCAGAGCGCACGACCGGGCCGAGGGCTTTCGGGGTGTTTGCGGTCCCTGTTGCACTAATACAGCCTGCGACCGGGCCGAGGGCTTTCGGGCTGCCTGCGGTGACAACGGAAAGAACAACTCGTGCGAGCGGACCGAGGGCTCTCCGATCCGACGTGGGTGGGACACCAGTCCGGGACGCCGGTCAGGCTATCGATCGCCGACGATCCACCGGGTGGAGTACGAGGCGCCACAGGAACACGAGGCGTAGGCGTGGATCACGTCGCCGTCGGCGTAGAGCCCGCCGGCGTCCTGGTTCTCGGCCTCGGCGAAGGCGAAGACGAACTGTCCCTCGTGGTCTTCGCTCGCACCGGTCCCCCCACCCTCCCCGTCCTGCTCGGGACAGGTCGCCCCCGTCAGGTCCGCCGCAATGTCCCCCTCGGTCCCGCCGGCCTCCCGGGCGAAGGCCATCGGGTCGACTCCCGCGGCCTGCTGGAAGACGGATCTGGCCTCCTCGCCCGGCACGACCAGCACGAGGCCGCCGGGGACCTCCTCGGCGTGGTCGGCCAGGGCATCGGGATTGCCGACGGCCTCGCGACTCAGGTAGACGAGGACGTCCTCGAGGCGATCGCCGGCCAGGAATTCCTCGCGTGCGGTCATTGGGCAGAGGTGGTCGGGCGACTCGCTTAAGTCACGCGACTCGTGGCTGCGGTCGCGCAATCGTCGAAGCGTACCGGACCGCGACAGCGGACGTGACCGACGATGCAATGATCACAGATGCGACGAGGGAAGAACCAACCGGCGACCGACGTCGCTGCAGGGGGACCACGACGATACGTGAGAACGGGCCCTCACGTGAGAACAACGACGTTACAGGAGCATTTCGGCGCCGGTCCCGCCCCCGTTCAGCTGGGTGATATACGAGAGACTCTGCTGGTGGTGGTCGATTGTCAGTGTGCCCTCGACCTCCTCGTCGAATCCCCGCAGGTACCGGGCGAGGTCGTCCCTGACCTCGCCGTCGATCCAGCCGATGCTCTCGTAGTACTCGAGAGCCCGACGGGCCTCACGTGGTCCGCCCTCACCGACGAGGAAGTCGAGCCACTCGATGACGATCAGGTCTGCCCAGTACCCCTCGGGAAGTATCTCGAGGTATGGCTTTACGGAAGCGGGCTTCCCGGCCTCGGGGCTCGTTCCCTGTTCGCTGCCTCGTTCCTCCGAGACCTGCTCGGTGGTCTCGTCGAATTGCCTCTCGGCCACCGGTTCCTCTTTCTCAGTCGACTCGGCCCTCTCTGACCCCTCCCGAGCGTCTCCACCCGGTTCCCCAGTCCAATCTGGCCCGTCCGCCAGGGCCTCCGCCGGTGATTCCGGCGGACTCCCCGTCTCTTCCGTTGGCGCGACGATCTCCTCGTCAGCGGCCTCCTCGGCTTCAGCATTACCTCCCTCGTCGGCCGCCTGCCCTCTCTCCTCGGTGGCGGATCGATCGGTGGTTGGAGCCGCCGGGTGGCCGGGTTCGCTGGCCGTGTCCTCCCCCTTGACGGCCTCGCCGTCAGCGTGGCCAGGCGTCTCGTCGACTTGGACGGTCGTGTCCCCAACTACGGCGGACGTGAGCTCGATCTCGCCAGACCAGTCGTCGTGCTGTTCACTCGTGGTGTCGTCGACAACCGAGTCGGCGGACGCGCTGCCCCATTCGATGCCTTTCGTCGCGTCACCGCACCCCTCTGCTCCCGACAAATCGGCTTCCTCCTCGCTTGCGGTGTCGACAGCCGCGCTCGACTCATCACCGGTCGCGAGGTTCGGTCCGCTGCTGAAGCCGTCACCCTCGGCGACTTGATCGTCGGCAACACTCCCAGCGTCTCCGGTCTCACCGTGGACCTCCGCGGCCGTGCCACCCGCCTCGTCGAGCTTCCGCTCCGCTCCGTCCTCGCTGTCGGCCTGGTCGCCTTCGGCCTCGGCCCACTCGATATCGCCCGACTCGTACGCGTCTTTGAGGTCCGCGAACGAGGTCTTGTCGTCGGCCTCGTCTCCGGCCTCGGCTGACTTCTCGGGCCCGCCTGTGGGCGTTTCGTCTCCGGCCTCGTCGGGTGCGTCCTCGACCCAGACGAACTCGCCGAACTCGTAATCTTCCGTCAGATCGGCGAAGGACGACATTGTCTCCCGATCGTCTGCATCGCCGTCTGCGTCCTCCTCACTGGCCTCCGAATCGTCGGCAGCGTCGTCGATCCACTCGAGATCGCCGGGCTCGTACTCGGCCTTGAGTTCGGCGAAGGTAGTCTTGTCACTGCTGCCGAAGTCACCGAGACTCCGACCCTCGTCGGTATCGCCATCGCCCTCTCGGGCGGCTTCGGACTCCTCGTCGACCGTCGATCCTCCCGTCGGACGGTCCTCGGCGTCCGCACCGGGGCGCTCCTCACGGCCCGGCTCGGGCCGGAGCCTCTCTGCGGCGACGCTGTCATCGAAGAACGCCTCCGCCGTCACTGCGTCGTCGCTTTCTGCCGACGCGGATTCGCCATCGCCCTCACCCTCGGCGGTGCGCTCACGTCGCCCTTCTCTTTCGCCGTCCCTTTTGCCTTCATCTACCCTTTGGCCGTCGCCGTCGGCCATTCCCTTGGAGGAACCCTGCCCGGGGCTCCCACCCCGATCCTCGGACCCCCCGAGTAGGGTCCGGACGTTCCCCTTCAGGGCGGCCACGCTCCGCGCGATCTGGTCGTTCTCCTTCCGAACCGTGTCCATCGTCGCGGAGAGGGTCCCGACCTCGGTTTCCAGGTCCTCGAGTCGGTCCTCGAGTTCGAGGACGCCTCCGTCTCCTCCTGTTCCTCCACCAGCGGCCGAACGGTCCGTGGCCTCATTGCCGAACCCGCCGGAATCGACGTCTCGGGACTTGCTGTCGCGTGGACCGCCGTCCCCACCGCCTCCCGCAGTCCCCCGGTCGAGCCCGTCGGTTGCCTGCTCGTCGTGGCCCTCACGACCGGCGTCGCTACGGGTGTCAGCACCGGCCTCCTCCGACATGACAGATTGAAACATAGTCCGGATGCTCATCCCGAGGAGTGCCCCTACCGCCAGGACCGCGAACAGCGGCGCGACCGCCGTGAGGGTCGACACGGCGGTTTGGAGCAGGGTGAGCATCCCGATACTCATCGTCCTGAATGTTGCCGATTTAGACTCTTTAAACCACCGTATCCAATAACATAACTGATAAATAACGGGTTTTCGTCCCCGACTCGGGAGTTAAACGAACCAGCAGATCGCTGAACGAATGGTCTGACGATAGTTCCAGCGGTCCCTGAGTGGAATCATCGTCACAGCTACCGGATTCTGTACCCGTGTCCGCCGGTCGTCCGACGGGGGCGCGGGACTGACTTAGCATCCCCACGGGTGCGACCGACCACTACGGCCTCCGTCACAGGGTCTTCGACTCTTCGGTGTCGCTCTTGCCGACGTACTCCCCTGAGTTGCCTTCGAGAGGGACCGACCTGCCGTGGTCGCCGCCCTCTTCGGCGACGATGGGGATGTCGTGGTTCGCGAGGACCGCGCGGGCCCGTTAGTCGGGACGCTCGCCGATCCCGGCGTCCTGATCGGAGACGTCGAGCATGGCGCTGTCGCCCGCGATCCTCGCCTCCACGGCGTCGAGGTTGGCTCCGGACTGCTCGAGTTCATCGAGGAGGTGTTTGGTCCCGGTGTCGGCAAACTTCGCTGGATCGCCGTCATCGTCTTCCTCCAGGCTCGGCAGCATTGCGTGGACCAGCCCGCTGATGCCGGTGTCCTCGTCGTGTAGCGCCACGCCGATGGAGGACCCGCGACCGCTGGGTGTGCGGGCGGCGCCGTTGGTTGCCACTTTGCCTTCGGTGATGCCGACTTTGACCCGGTCCCGGGCGGACTCCGCTTCTGGGTTCTCGACGCGCCCGTCGGAGATTTTCATCGCTCAGACTCCTTCGACGTCCGTATCGACCTCGACCCCACGCTCGACGAGCATCTCCTCGAGGGCCTCCTGGCGTTCCTCCTCGACCGGGCCCGCGTGGATTTGGGATTCCTCGCCGCCGTGCTCCTGCAGGAGGTCGGCCAGCGCCTCCTACTCCGGGAGTATGTAGATGTAGACACTGACGGTGTTGTCGATCCACTCGATGGCGCTCCGGAAGACGAAGATCTGATCGCGGGGACTCGCCACAGCAGAATCGGGGATGACGTCACCCCGTCCCGCCCGTCGCACGGTGGCGGAGCACAAGTCGATCGAGGTGTCGAGGTAGTCGGCCCGTCGATGACCCTGCTCACAATCAGGGTATCAATTTCCTCGACGCTGTCGCGTGCCATCGACCCGTCGCTCCCGTCATCCTGCAGGAGCGACTCCACGATCAGTTCCGGGCTTTCTTCGCCGAAGACACGGACCGTCTCGCCGCGAACCGGCCCCTCGAAGTGGAAATGACCCGCACCCAGGTGGCAACCCCGAGTGCCTCTCCGGCGCCGATCCGGTCCACGAGTGAGAGTCTGGTGACGTGGACGGAGGCGTCGATGCCGGTCATCCGGTTCCCCGACTCGGTCGCTTCTTGAGCACCGGCGTGGGCGAGTCGATTGACGGTTTCCAGAGACTGGAGGTCCACCGTCATCTCAGGAGGGCACGACGTCCTGGATGGCCTGATGGACGAGTCGCCCCTGGGCCATCACTCACTCGTAGATGACCAGGCTGTAGATCAGGAAGACGAAACCGACGGTGGTCAGGCCGCTGTCGACGAGCAGGAGCGACCGGACCGCCTCGAAGTCCGTGAGGAACGCGGCTACCATGGTCACGGCAGCACCCGCGACCGCGAGGGCGAATCCCAGTGACAGGTAGAGCATCGCTCTTCTGGCGGTCTGGCGGTACGCGCGGATTGCCATCCCGACCATCGTGAGTCCGGCGACGACGACCCCGAGCGTAGTCCCCGCGTAGAGCAACTCGAGTATCCTGACTGACACCGTCGAGCGGTTCGATAGACCCTCTATTAAATCCATTTGCCCCAGTTTTCATGTTGATAACCGGGGGAGAGCGCCGCGTTCGCCGTCGAATCGCGCCACCGCCGCTGCCCCAGTGCCGGCTCCCGACCGGGCCGTTATTGCCCGGGAGTTGACCGGTGGCGTTCCTCGGTCAGGACTCCGAGAGCGTTCGCCAGGCCTGATCGAGTTTGTTCGTGACCTCGGTTCGCTCCTCGACGTGGACGCCGAGTTCGTCGTCGAAATCGACCCGAATCTCCTGCACGTTCCGCCGGTAGACCTTGATCCGCCGGCGGTCGTCGGAGAGGATGTTGTCGTGAAGTTCGAGGAGATCGTGTTCGGTCAATTCGTCGATCCGGCGGTAACACGTCGCGATCGGGATCTCGAGTTCGTCGCTTAGCTCCTGTGCCGACCGTGGCTCGTCGGTTGCCTCGAGGATTTCGGCGCTGTATTTGTTCCCCAGGGTCTGCAACAAATCGACAGAGGCCATCCGTTATCAGCGATTGAAGAGAGATTCGTATAAAACTGTCGACCCTATCGATGTCTGAAACGGGTCGGAACCCACCGTCCCGAACCAGCCCACGAAACCCCGGCAGGTAGTTGATAGCGGGAGTCTGGCAGAAGGTTTCGGTCCGGATACCGACATCGCCTGTTAGAGTGGTGACTCGTTCTCCCCGATCATGGAGAAGGCGCTCGCGTTCTGGTGGACGGTGATACCTCCCTCCGAAATCTCGATCGGGAAGATGTCCGAATCGATGTTTTGCTTGCGCATCTTCGCGACCCAGACGTACCTGTTGACGCCCGTCTCTGTCGGCGTCTGGATCAGGTAGATGTTACCGTCAGTGAGGAAGTTCTCGAGGCCCACGTCCGATTCGGGAAAGGTCGTTCCCTGCTCGTTGATCATTAGCGTGGTGAGCCCGTTCTCGCGGAGGATATCCGTGAACTTCAGGAGATAGGTCCGCTCCTCGCGTTCGTTGTCGAAGAAGAGCTGGAACATTGTCAGCGAGTCGAGAACAAGGCGCTCGTAGCTGGCATCGTCGATGTCTCCCAGGAGTTTCTCAATCGAGGAACTGAAATCACCCTCACGGAGCAGCACCTGCTTGTCGTAGACCTTGATGTCGCCTGCCTCGACGTGTGCCTCCCAGTTCTCGAACCCGATGGAGGTGGCGGCCTCGGCGAGGTCGGTGGCGTTCTCCTCGAACGTGAGGTAGATGCCCCTCTCGTCGAAGCGTTCGACGCCGTTGTAGAGGTACTGGAGGCCAAAGATGCTCTTGCCTGCGCCTGGATTGCCACTGACGAGCGTGGTGGAGTTGCGAACGATGCCGCCGTTGAGGATGTCGTCGAGACCCTCGATGCCCGTCTTGGTGAGTTCGATCATGTCCTTGATCCCGGTGATAGGGTGGCAACAATCGGGCGGATGCGTTGAACAGTCATGGTTGACTCCGTTCAGATCTCATATTGTTTCAAGATCCGGCGTGGACCGCCCGCGGGTCGACCCAGATGACGAAGTCCCCACCGCCCTGCATGGCCACACCATTGATCGCGCCGCTGTCCTCGGCGGGACTCTCGTCGACGTCGGCCGGGTCGAACCGGCCCACCTGGTCCACCTCCTCGACCAGCCAGCCTGTGCCGGCCTGGTCCGCGACGATATCGGCCTGGTTCGCGACGGTATCGGCCTGGT